>CAXTNZ010000355.1:0-5744 GCA_964245695.1 uncultured bacterium
GGGAGAATAGCAATTCCCAATCACTAATCCTAATCCAAAATCTAAAATCTAAAATTGGTATGCCAAGTATTTACGTTATTAGTGGTGCAAATGGTTCAGGGAAGACGACTGTTTCTATAAGTTTGCTGCCGAATTTTCTTGAGTGCTTTGAATATGTGAATGCAGATGATATCGCGGCTGGACTTTCTCCATTCAATCCAGAGTCTATGGCGATTGAAGCAGGACGTTTGATGATTCAGCGACTGCGGATACTATCTGATTCAGAAAGTGACTTTGCGTTTGAAACTACACTAGCAGCTAGAACTTTTGCACCTTTTATAGTTGATTGTAAAGCTAAAGGCTACACCATTAACTTAATTTATTTCTAGCTGCAAAGCGCTAATTTGGCAGTCGAAAGGGTAGCAAGACGGGTTGCTAGTGGTGGACATTCGATTCCAGAAGAGGTGATTCGCAGACGCTACGAAAGAGGGCGGAAAAATCTGATTGATTTATATTTACCGCTGTGCGATGGCTGGATGGTTTATAACAATTCTAGGTCAGAACCCAGCTTAGTAGCTGAACGTATTATTAATCAACAGCCTATGATTTATATAGACGAGATTTGGAGGCAAATCAATGACTGAAGAAGAGATGAGAATCCTACACAATAAAATTGATGCTGGAGTAAAAGCAGCAATTGCCGAAGCGATTGAACGTCATCGCCAGCTTGGTCAATCTATCAGTATTATGCAAGATGAGAAAGTCATCACTTTAACTGCTGAGGAGATAGCAACGATTCAGCTTTCACAACGCCTTGAAAACAAAGGTTAATGGGTGCGATCGCATCAAGCTAGGCGCAGCGTCTCCGACAGGAGAAGGCACGAAGGAAGAGGATACGCAGAGAATAAGGCAGAGGTGAGGGCGCTCGCTTCAATACGCTGCATATATACTATATTATTATGCAAATTAACCGCCCTCAACCTGTACTTCTACCAATCCTCTCACCTTTGATAGCGATCGCATCCTCTCTCATAGTCGGCGCAATTCTCATCATACTCGCAGGGGCAAATCCGATCGCTGCATACACCGTTTTATTTCAAGAATCTCTTTCAACTTACTTTGGCTTTGGTAACACGCTTACGAAAATGACACCGCTGTTGTTAACTAGTTTAGGTGTACTAGTTGCCCTGCGTGCCGGTCAATTTAATATCGGTGGGGAAGGACAAATTTATCTCGGTGCTTTGGGAAGTGCTTTGATAGGATTGTATGTGCAAGGTTTACCCGCATTCATTCATATACCTTTGGCGCTTTTGGCGGGGTTTCTCTTTGGTGCGGTTTGGGGTTGGATTCCCGGTTATTTCAAGGCGGTACGCGGAGTGAATGAGGTAATCACGACGTTACTGCTAAACTACATTGCAATCAACTTAGTTAGCTATCTGGTGCAGAATCCGTTGAAAGCAGCAAATGCGCCTAGTCCTTATTCGCCATTGATTGCCAAATCTGCCCAATTACCGATTATTCTACCAGGAAGTCTGGCACATGCAGGAATTTTGTTGGGGTTAATGGCGGCGGGGATATTGTGGGTGTTGTTGATGCGATCGCCTTTAGGATACCAAATCGCCGCTGTCGGATTCAACCCCATCGCTGCCCGTTACGCTGGTATTTCTGTCCAACGCACCATCATGTTGGTAATGGCGTTGGCGGGTGGTTTAGCTGGGTTGGCGGGTGCGTCTGAGGTGATGGGGTTAAAATATCGCTTGTTTGAACAAGTTTCATCGGGTTATGGTTTTGATGCGATCGCGATCGCTTTCCTCAGTCGCGGTAGTGTTTTAGGTGTAGTATTAACTTCTCTGTTTTTCGCAGCGTTACGTAGTGGTGCAAATGTCATGCAACGCAGCGCAGGTGTCCCCGTGACTGTGGTTTATGCTATTCAAGGTTTGACTGTGCTGTTTATTGCCATTAGTCTCGCAATAGAAAGGCAGATAAGAATGGAAACGCGGAGGGACGCAAAAATTTAACGCAGAGGGACGCAAAGTATTCCTCCGCGAACCTCTGCGCGAACCTCTGCGATACTTTGCGTTTAAATTCAAAATAATGAATAACAATCTCAACTTCTTCTCAGATTACCTCGCTGCTAGCTTGCGTTTAGCCGTTCCCCTCGCATTCGCCGCCTTGGGAGGGCTTTACTCTGAACGTTCAGGAGTGCTAAATATTGCTCTAGAAGGAATGTTACTTACTGGTGCTTTCACGAGTGCTGCTGCCACCTTTTACACTAATAATCCTTGGATTGGTGTCCTCGCAGCTTTGATTGCTGGGGGTCTGGTCGGTCTACTTCATGCTTTTTTGTGCGTAACTTTGCGCGTTGACCAGTTGGTATCTGGGTTAGCAATTAATCTTGTAGCCGCTGGGTTAACATCCTTTCTGGCAAGATTAATATTTAGCGGTGGTAGCGCTCAACGATTGCCCGGAATTGATGCTATTATTATTCCCGGTCTTGCAAATATTCCCCTGATTGGCACTTTGTTATTTCAGCAAGATATTCTCGTATATTTACTATTATTAATAGTTGCTTTAACTACATATATTTTATTTTATACCAGCTTTGGTCTAACTTTGCGGGCTGTGGGGGAATATCCACGGGCGGCTGACACGGCTGGTGTTTCAGTGCAAACTGTGCGTTACTTAGCTGTGATAATTAGTGGCTGTCTTGCCAGTTTGGGAGGCGCTTATCTAACTTTAGTACAGATAAAATTTTTCGCCGAGGGAATGAGTGCTGGCAAAGGATTTATTGCCATAGCCGCCCTAATTTTTGGCAGATGGCATCCTTTAGGTACTGCCTTAGCTTGTTTGTTATTTGGGGCGACGGAAGCTTTACAATTACGAATACAGGCATTGGGTGCGAATATTCCCTACCAATTTTTGGTAATGCTACCTTATGCGATCGCCTTATTCGCCCTCGTCAGTAAGAAAGGTAAATCCACGCCGCCAGCTGCTTTAGGCATCGCTTATTTTCCAGAAAATCGCTCTTTGTGAGTAAATATATCCTTAATCGGCTACAGTATTCAAGTTAAGCTTAGAAATAGATTCAGAATTGCGAACCACAGGCGACTGATCCAAAATAGCAATGATACCAGTACGATTGGTTGTTAAACTTGAATTGCTAATTACATCTATTACATTTTTATCAGTAATTTCCTCAATCAAATCTTTTATTCGTGACTTAATTATTTTGTTTAAACTTAGTCGAACTTCTTCAGCCAACTTCTTATAATTCTCCTCAATCAGAGTTTGCTCAACCTGAGTAACAGAATCTCCTATAGTAATGACGATTTCTTTATCAAAACAATGACAAATAATTTGGCTAGGACGTATCCCCAGTTGATTATTGTATAAGGAACGAATACGTTGTGATATTTCTCGTTCTACTTGTCCAATAGTAGATTTATTCATAAATAATGTATTACCAAAAAAGAATACTATCGTAAACAGAGATCGAGTTATTATGTTGCCCTGATATATTTGCTATGAATTGCAAGATATAAACATAACAATATGATGGAAGGAGAGAGTAACCCTCTGCCTCCCCCAATAGGTACATACGTTAGCCTTTAAATTTTCGCTTTTAAGTTTTAGGTTCTTTTGTCATCGACCTATCGGCTTATTGTGTGCCAAACAAGCGATCGCCTGCATCTCCTAAACCAGGAATAATATAACCATGTTCATCCAAATGGTCATCAATAGCGGCTGCATACAAAGGTACATCTGGGTGTACCGAGCAGAAATGCTCAATGCCTTCTGGTGCAGCAAGTAAGCAGACAAACCTAATCGATATCGGATTAGTTGATTTCAACCTTTCCACCGCCGCCACAGCTGAATTACCAGTCGCCAACATCGGATCGACAACTAACATATCTCGCTTATCAACGTCATGAGGAACCTTGAAATAATACTCAACAGGAATCAAGGTTTTCGGATCGCGATATAAACCAACATGCCCCACCCTGACTGATGGCATCAACTCCAACATTCCATCCAAAATACCTTGTCCTGCCCGCATTATAGAAATTAGCACCAACTTTTTCTCAGGTGCAAGCACTGGCGCATTCATTGGGGCTAGTGGTGTTTTTATCGGTTCATATTTCAGCGGTAAATCCCGCGTCACTTCATATGCCAACAACAAGCTAATTTCTTTGAGGAGGACGCGAAATTTCGCCGTACTGGTTTCAGCTTTACGCATTAGCGTTAGTTTATGCTGAATCAATGGATGGTCAATTAATATGACTTTTGACATGTGTTTTAGAAGTTTGAATATATAAAATAGGGACTGGGATTAGGGGCATCGAGACTAGGGACTAGGGAAAGAGAGATTTATCAATTACCCTGGTATATGTAGTTCATCAGCACTTACGTAAAAACTCTCTCGCTCCTCTTATTTCTCTGTGTCCTCTGCGTTCTGGAGCGGTTCGTTCTCCATTAATTCTGCGTAAATCCTGTATATTAAAAAAAACAAAGAAAAGAGCCATCAGCAACCAAATGTGACTACTGACTCCTAGCTTGTTCTTTGATTTAAGCTGACTGTAAGTACTTACAGTTAGAATACTGTGCCATCACTTTCTATTTGTAGAGGGGGGACACCACCTGTTCTGAGTTCAGCGGCAATTTTTCGCCCCGCTGTCCAAGTTCCGCCTTGGAGGATTTTCACTAGTGGAAGTTCATCTGAACTCATGCCCAACTTTTCGCGCACTGTAACGGCGATGCGATCCAACAAAATCACCGTCAAAGCACGCCATTCAACTATAACTTCTGATGCCACTGGATGGGATGAGTGCAAAATGCGCGAATCTTTGACACTGATAAGTCCCAAATCGAGACATAATCCCCCATTGCGATATTCTGGTAATCCAGTCAGGGCATCTAAATTAGTAATTTCTAAACCGAGTTCCTGTAGTGGTTCCAACAGAGAGTAAGTAAGCCATTGGGACAGTTTATGAAATGGCACTAAACCATCATCAGCAACAGCCGGGTGAAACCAGACATCTCCCAAGTTAACACCAGCAACTTCTACTCTTCCAGACCAAATATCACTCAGTCCTTCTAAAACTGCATCGAAAACTGTAGTTGCAGCGATCGCCTTATTCTCAGATTTCCCCATTAAGTAATTTACCAGATTTCCTGGACGCGGATTTTCCTCGCCAAATAATTCCGGAGAAGCCAGTAAGACTTCTCCCAATTTCTGCAACAACTTCAACCGCCCAGAAACGCCCACCAAAGGATTTTCGGCATTTACCTGAAACCCATCCGCTAGTTCTTCTTCTGTTAGCGATCGCAATTTTTCCGCATTTGCTTGTAAAGGTTGCTTTTGTTCACTTGAAAAAGCACCTTGACAAAACATCTGGAAACTAGCTACAGCCAAACCTTCACTTCGCCGGAAACCCAACTTAGTCTCCTGCTCATAATAATGCCAACTATTCCCCGCCCCAGCATCCAACAAAACACTAATAATCGCCAAATCAAACTTCGCCGCCGCTTTCTGCTGAGGAGTCATTTGCGCCAACTTCTCATCCAAAGACGCACTTCGCCGCACACCTCCAGCTTCAAAATGTCGCCAACGACTGTGAAACGGAATATCTAAATTTGGGTACTCACCCCGCATCACCTCAATCACATAATCTGCTACCCTCTCCAACTGCATCAAATCACAACCAAAATTTCAAATTTTGGTTGTGATTTGATGCAGTTGGAGAGGGTAGCAGATTATGTGATTG
>CAXTNZ010000356.1:0-5665 GCA_964245695.1 uncultured bacterium
CGATGAAGCGATCGCCTAGTTTAGCTAGCTTTACATTTCTTTAGAGACAGCCTCTAAGCAAGAGCGGCATAAACAAGGGAAAGCAGCGGGTGAGTTTTTGGGTGAGTGGCTGCTGAAAGAATTTTTACAAGGATTTTCAGAACTCAATCACCTACGCTTATTTTTGCCAGAGGTACTGCATTTTGACCAGGACAATTCCATTATTGTCCAGACCTACAGAGATGACTATCGCGATTTAAGTGATTTTTACCAAAAGGAAAATAGCTTCAACACTGAAATCGCTACGGCAATTGGTACAATACTTGCAACTATTCATCGTGATACTTTCAACCGCAAGGAATATCAAGATTTTTTCCAGAAAAATTCTCAAAAATCTGCCTCTGAGTTTGTAAAGAATTTGATTGGGAGGTTAGAAAGGATTTCGCCAGAAATTTTTGGCTCGGTGCCAGATGACGGGTTGAAGTTTTTTGCCCTCTACCAGCGGTATGATAGTTTGGGGAAAGCGATCGCCCAATTGGGTAGCAATTTTACTCCAAGTTGTCTGACTCACAATGACCTGAAACTGAATAATATTCTTTTACACAGCAATTGGCAGCAATTGAGTAATGGTATTATACGGCTGATTGATTGGGAACGTTGTGCTTGGGGAGATCCAGCAATGGATTTAGGAACTCTGATTGGTAGCTATGTGCTTCTCTGGCTAGGTAGCTTAGTTATCAGCAAGTCTTTAAGTCTTGAGGAATCTTTAGGCTTGGCGATAACGCCTTTGGAACAGGTTCAGCCTTCAATTGCTGCATTAGCTTGTGCTTATCAGAATACGTTTCCCGAAATTTTAGAACATCGCCCCGATTTCTGGCAGCGAGTTGTGCAATTTGTGGGTTTTGCTTTGATTCAACAGATTCAGGCAACAATTCAGCATCAAAAATCTTTTAGCAATACGGGTATTGCCATGATGCAGGTTGCGAAGACGTTATTATGCAATCGACAACAGTCAATGCCAACGATTTTTGGTACTGCTGTTGAATTAACTTGAACTAGCGTGCTAGTGCTGAATCATAATTATTCCTTTACTAAAATTGTTGCCAATAATTATGCTACTCGATTCTACTCAAACTTTGATTCAGGCTGGGGTTAGTGAGCGATTACTGTCCGTTCTGGAAGATATTGTTCATAAAGTGGAAGTGAGCGCGGATTTTTCGATATCTCATCCCGATTACAAACCATTGGAATTGCCAGTTGAGGCAGCTAGCTGCCCGTTTTCAGAAACTCAATCCGCAAATGCAGCAAAAATATCTGACTCTGCAATTAAAGAGAGAGTACAAATGCTCTACTGGCTGAAAAGCCAAGCGATCGCCACAAGGCAGGAACTATCGCAGCGATTAGGATGAGATGAATCAACAGTGTATCGCTGGTTGAGACGGTATGAGCAAGGTGGGCTCGATGCCTTGCTTGCAGTCAAAACACCTCCTGGTAAGCCAGGTTTAATACCAGCAAATGTCATGAGCAAACTGAAAGAACGTCTGAGTCAGCCTCAAGGATTCAAGAGTTACAACCAAATTCAAGAATGGCTGACTCAAAAGTACAATATTATTAGTGCGTATAAAACTGTACATAAAATTGTGCGAAACACGCGCTCAATGCTAAATTGAAAGTACCGCGTCCGCGCAGCGCACTCATCGAAACCAGAAGTCCAACAAGCCTTTAAAAAAAACTTCCAGAAATAATTCAAGTATTGCTACGCTATTTGGGAACAGGTAAACAAGTACGGTACTGGTGTGAAGATGAAAGTCGTTTAGGACTTAAAACCATAACTAGTCGCACAATCACTCTTAAAGGCGTTAAACCCGAAGGTATTGTTGGTTGGCAACGAAAAAACTTTTATCTGTATGGTCTTGTTGAACCAGCACTCTTGTGACAGTTTCTACTGGGAGTTTTCTCACTTGGATAGTACGTGTTTCCAAGATTTTTTAAACCTTTTTTCACTCTTCTTACCCTGAGGTGTTGAATTTGGTTCAGATGGAAAATGGTAGCTTTCACAAGTCTTTGGATTTAAAATGGCTTGATAATGTTATCCCCATTTTCCAACCACCAAATAGCCCTGAACTTAATCCTATAGAACGCTTATGGGAACACATCAAGTACGAACTGTCCTGGCAACATTGCACACATTTGGATGAATTAAGACGGAACTTAAAACAGGTTCTTGATTCCATCTCTCCTGAAGCGATCGCCTCGATTTGTGGATGGGATTACATTATCTCTGCTTTATTAAGTGCAACTTCATAGAGAATTGGTATGACAATAATTAATGCTTCCCCACTACCTTTCTTGATCGCCTGTAACTTTAGCTCTTGTGGATTGCCAACTACTAGTGTTTGCTTTGGCGCTAATTGCATTGACTCCTCAGGTGCTGACCATTTATAGGGAAATATCACCAAGAAATCACCACTGGAATCAAATAGCAAGATAGAAATATAGACAGAAGTCGATTCATTATTGGTTACTTGAAATTGAAACAGTTGTTGGAGAGGTAATTTGTGTGGATAAATTTTTTGTGAGACTTGACGATTCCTTTGACTCAGTGATGTGGCAGTTTTAGCTATAATTTTGCTAGGTTGCTCTACTAAATTCAGGGAAACTTCCACATCTAGTTCTGACGAATTGGTATTCAAAGTTTTTTTGAGAATACCATCTGCCAGCAAAGACTTGAGTTTAGGTTCTAAACGCTTTGCTATAAATAACCTCTAAACCAATCTGTTAAACACATTTACATCAACTTACTTATGGCTAATAGCATTGATTTTACAAGAATTACCTTACCTAATGTTATCAAATTAAAACTTGAATTTTTAGATGATGTAAATTTAGTCTCCTCCAGTTCAGAAACTTATTTAGATTTTGACAATGATTTGCAGTTAAATTTAGACAAATTTTTTAGCATTCATAGTACAGTCCCATACATGAATGTGGCGCTTGATAGAATCATTTTTGAAATATTTGGCAACCCTGAAATTAGAATAACTGCACCAAAATATAAAATTTATCAAAGTGAGCAAGAAGTTGAACTCCGCTTTAAAGGATTACTAAAGAACCAAGATATTGAATTATTTTTTGGCAAGCAAACCACATTAAAATATCAATTAAATAGCGATTTTAGTTTTAGAAATCTAACAAATCTTCCTATTATCAACGAGTTAAAATTAAGCAACCCAGAGCTAATTATCACTGACATTGAACATTCCTTTATACATTCAAAATTAGGTTGCATTAACTTAAGCAGAGGATTCAACTTTATTGGAAATATTGATTTCAATAATCTCCAGACAAATTTCAGCAGTTTTATTCATCGAAGCTTAGGAATTGGGTGCTTAGGAGCCATAATTAACTTTAATCCGGCAGGACAGGTTAGCTTAACAGGTAATATTGCAGGCGATATTCAGCTATTTTCCCAGCAACAATTTAAGGCTACTTTTAATAATTTGCTCATAGGGTTAAATATTGGGGCTGATTTAGAGCCAAACTTCGGATTAACTGGAAATTTGATTCTTCAAGGCTACGATCCCACCCAAGAAAAAGAACCTAAGCTATTTCTCTCTGGTAGTCTCTCTCTCGAACCCGAATCTTTAACAGCATACTTTTGTCAACAAGGTGAAAAATCTTGGTTTAATCCCTATGGATTGGTAGGAACTGAACTTCGCAATATCAGGTTTCAAGGAGGCGGAACGTATTTACCTCCTTACTTCGATAACTTTGGCTTCATTGGTGATTTGAAATGGGAAAAAACAGACCTTGAGGTAGCTTTTCTCATGGACACTAATGATCCTGAAAGATTAGCTTTAATTTTAAATCCCAAGCAAGCGGTTAGCTTAATAGATTTGTGGCGGGGGCCAGTCGCTTCCTTTCTTACCAAACAAGTAGGTTATTCAACCGATTTAGTTAACAAAGCACTAGGGCTTTTAGAAAGCTTAGTGAACTTAAACATCGAATCAATTGATGGGGATGGAGACGGAAAAATCAATCCTTTAATTAAGTATGTTCCTTTCCCGACAATAATTGCGGCTCAAGCGATATCAGAAGGTTTAGAAATTAATGGCAAAATTAATGCTTGGGGGCATGAGGCAATTTTAATCCTTCAAGGCAATAAAACTTTTAATAATATCTGTGGTTCATTAAAAGTTCTGGAAATTGATTTAGGATTTCTGAAAATTAAGGGAACGGATGACGATAGTTTAGATTTATCTTTAAAGGTAACGCCTAGTGAGCAGTATCTTCAGGGAGATGGTTATGTAGAAATTCTTGACAACGAAATTGCGAATGTTGAATTTAAAATTACCCCTACCAATACTACCTTTAAAAACTTTGACCTGAGTTTAGGCAATCTGTTAAGTATTGATGTTGATGCCCTGAGTCTCGATATAAAATCTGGTAGCGGTAGTGGTTTAGGAACAATTTCAGTTTTTGGGAATACCCTAGCAGGCATTATGTTTGATGTTACTCAAAATAGTGTCAATCTGAGGAATGTTCGACTGAGTTTAGCAGGTTTCTTGACTTTAAATATTCCGAACCTCACAGTTAATTTGAAGAATCAAAGCGCAACAGGAACAGCAAATATTATTGCTTTTAATCAATCTTTGGGTAGCGGCACTTTATCATTTAACACTCAGAACGTTTCAATTAATAATGTAGCTCTTAATTTAGGCAATGTTCTAAAGCTCAATGTTCCGAGTTTTAAACTTGATTTAACTAATAAAAAGGTTTTTGGTTTAGGCGATGTTACTCTCTTAGGCAAACAATTCACGGCGTTAGGTATCAGCCTGAACGAGAACGGATTTCAAGCTACAAGTAATTTCAATTTTGGCATTTTAGCTTTCAACGGCGCTACAGTCACTCTCAGCAAAGGAACTAATGGTAATATCAATAATTCTGCCAGTATTGCAGGAAGCCTCAAGTTTTTAGGCTACACCTTTGCCAATATCACGGCTAGCGTTAATAGCAGCAAATTAATTGCATCGGGTAGTTTTAATTTTGGTGGTATTTTAATACTTAAAGGAGCAAATAATCGAAGGAATGCGACAATAACGCTTAACAGACCAAAAAACGGACTGTACAATTGGGTTAGTATTATGGGTAGCTTTTATCTGTTGGGTCAAGAGTTAACATCACTCACTATCCGCCATAATAATAGTACTTTAAAAATTTTAGGTATGCACATTATCAGAAAGCCCAACCATTCAAAAGGAATACATAAGTAGGGTAAAAACAAGTTAAATTCAAGTTATAGTTGGTCTTAGTGGCACTAAACTAGGTTGTTACCTAGATTTGTTAAGTTAATATTACAAGAAGCTAAAAAGTATTAATTTATTTTTCTACCAGCAATTATCTGATTTTTATTGCTTATTATAAACTTTAATTTATTAATTTCAATAACCTCATAATTCTCTGTTATAAATATAGAGCAGACGCTAGCTATCATATCTGCCAAATATACTTTAGATAATATCAGTAATTGCAAATTGAAAAATGATTTAGGAACAGTTTTAACAATTAAACATAATCTTCTATCATTTACGTGCCATACACCAGTAAATTTATTGCCTGTTATAAATTCTCTAGGTTTCGAGAAAATAAATGTTTGAATCCTGGTTTGCTCATAAGTCATATCATC
>CAXTNZ010000357.1:0-5650 GCA_964245695.1 uncultured bacterium
TATTTAATTAGCTATGCTATATTAAACATGTAACCAAAAAGCAAAAATTTGGTTGCAAAAATTCCTACAAAAAGTAAAACTTCCCAGGAGAAACCCATGATTATTTCTGATCTAAACTATTTGGAATCTGTGAGCGAAGAAGCTGTTTTCGGTGGCGGTGGTTTCACAATCAACAGCAAGAAGTTTGAGATAATCGACGTTAAAGAAAAGGTTGATATCGACAAGAAAATTGATGTTGATGTTAAGCTGAAAGGTAATTTTGTCGATGCTCAAGCAGTCAGCCAGGCTTATGGTAAGAACACGACTGCCGAAACTTTAACCTTTGCAGAAGTTTACGAAGGTAAATCTTCTGATGCTGCTTCCCGTTCAGTAGCGGCAGCAGTCTAATAAAAATGATTTTGGAGTTAGATGGCGGCTCTTTTGCCTCCTCTAGCTTTTCCTCTCATTCATCTGCATCTTAAGCATCAATTGTGCTAAAGGTATCTTGAGAGGTGATTTATATCGCTGAAGGCTTGTTAAAAGCTTTCAGCGATATATCTGTTTCAAATACGTTGTGATTCTATAAGCTATTGAGTAAAGGCTTGAAAAAACATCTCCATAGCTTTTTCAGTATTTTTCTAATCAACAACAATAGGTTGGAGAATTATGACTGACTATAAAGTTGTCATCAAACGGATAGTCTCACGGGATGGCAAGATTATTGCAGAGGCGAAAAGCTTAGCCACAGTATCTGGCGATAATCAAACTGAGATTAGTCAAACTGTCTCAGTCAATATTTCTTCTGGTCATAGTTCTAGCAGTTGCTCAACATCAAGCTCTAGTTCATCAAGCTCTAGTTCTTATACTAAATAGCAAAGTATAAATTAACATCTTGCAGCATTTTCAATTAGCACCCTCGTCCGCCAGGAACTACAAGTTCCCGGCTCATAGCTCAAGTCCATTGAAATGGACTCTTCCTAGTCTCGAAAGAATTTAGTCTTCTTGAGATGACTTTCGCGCTTGAGCCTTAGGTTCATAACCTATGGCGCTTTTTGGGAGGAGTGCAATATCTGATTATAGATAAACAGACCAGACGCGATACTTCATTACGTCTGGTCATTATTGGCAATTATAGCGATTTGTAATTGGGTGAGGTACGTGCTGACCTCTCTGTGCCCGGTTTTTGCTATGCAAAACCGCCCCACCGCAAGGTAGGGGAGGGTAATATATTTCTCCCCCTTCCCTATAAGGGAAGGGGGAAGAGGGGTTAGGTCACGGGGGTATACCTCACCCAAACGAGAAGCGCTATAGCTATTATTAGGTCTTCTTCAAACCTCAGCGGCTACCTTTCTTTCCAACCAGCCAGCTGAAGTAGTTTCTTTGCGTCTACCTTTGAGTGCAACACCAATTACGCCCCCACAGAAGAGTAAAGCTAGGCTACTCGAAGGTTCAGGTACTGTTGCTATCGCTCTAGCCTGATTCCTCTTAACTTCTACTAAACTTAAATTTGTTTGGCTATCAAAGGAGCGTTGAAACACACCTTGAAGGTAAGCTGTAGCGAATTCTTGCTTGCCTCCAAAATTATAATCTTTAAATGGATTACTTAAGGTAAAGTTTTCACTTTCTGAAAATGCAATCAAATAATCGTCATCGCCTTTAGTGGTTAAATTGCCCACGAGGCTAAAGGCATCTAAGATACTTCCATTATCGGTATCGATTAAAAATAAAGATATATCTCCAGATGCTGTTGCATTTTCCCGTGGTAGACCATCTATAAATGTTTCCAGGTTTAAAAAGGCTGTGAAGTCAAAAGAAAAAGGTGTACCAGGCTCGACAACGAAATTACCGAGAACTGTAGCCTCACTTTCTGCGAGTCCTAAGTAATCTATACCTGCACCAAAAGTTTTGCTGAAAGATGAATTGAATGCTTTTGCTGGAGCAACTAGAAAATTGGCTTGTGCGTCAGCGAAAGCATTTGCCGCTCCATCCTTGACAATGGTAAGGGTGTTGGTGTCAGCCTCAGTTCCAACCGTTAAAGGACTTTGACTAAACTTTGTAAACTCTACGTCTCCTTCAGAGAAAGCAAAAGTAGCAGCCTGACTGGGTGAGGCTGCTAAAATGGAGCTAGCGATCGCCGGAGCAATTAGTAGCAAAAAGCTCTTGGTAAATGACAGATATTGCTTCATACAATCTTGAAGTTTATACTTGTTAGGTTTTCAGCCAAAATTGCTTGTCCAACTACTTAGACAAGAACAAAAATTGACACCGAGCATTACTGAGCTTGAGGAGTTCTCAAGTTCAGTAATGCTATGTTTGCAAGCAATCTTTTGTTCAACGACAAATCATGTCTTCAACCGTCTGGCATTCACAAAGACGGTGATATTCGCATCAGTACTATGACGATAACGCTCCGCTTAGTAAATTATTATTTACGTAATCATACTAAGGCTTTGCGTAAATTTTTTTTTATCAGTTTATGTAATTCTTGTGAAATTAGTTTAAAAATTTCATGTTAATTATGTAAAGTATAGACACATACCCTTATTAAAATTAATACAAAGGGCTATTTTACCGTTTCCCTATGAACCAGTAAATAGTTTTGGAAAAAAAGTAGGGGCAATTCAGAAATTGCCCCTAATATGCATAACAGTCGAGATATCAATTAATTCTGCGCCTGTGGTTGTGGCGAACCGGGAATCGTCACATCTATCGCCGTCACCTGTGTTCCTAGCTGCGTCAGTGGCGGGTTAATAGCACTTTGATTTCCCACTACCAGTGTCACCATATTTTCCGGCTTGAGATATTTCTGCGCCACTCGTTGCACATCATCTACTGTAGTTGCGGCTACGGCTTTTTGATAGCGAAACAAAAAATCAGCCGGATAGCCGTAATATTCGTAGCGCATCAAACGTGACAATGTTTGCTTAGGGTCTTGAAAATTGAAAACAAACGAGTTGAGTGTAGACTCTTTAGCAAAAGCCAATTCCTTGGGAGTGACTTTTTCAGCTTGGGTGCGCTTGATTTGAGTTTGCATAGCTTTGACAAACTGTACCGTAGCATCCGATCGCGTTTGTCCTCCAGCAATGAATAAACCAGGATAATCATAGCGGGGACTCCAAGAGCCGTATACAGAATAAGCTAAACCTTGACGCGATCGCACTTCATTAAACAAGCGTCCGCCAAATCCATTTAACACTCCATTCAACACATCCAACGCCGGATAATCGGAACTATTGAACTGTCCCCCCAAATGCCCGATGAGAATGTTACTCTGAGTCAGTTGTGGCTGATTGACAAAATACACTCCACCTGTTTTCGCTTGCTTCACCGCAGGTAACTGAAGTTTAGGCAAATTTGGATTAGCTTTCCAATCACCAAACTTAGCTTGAACAAGTTCGCGCATCTTCTTCGAGTCAAAATCTCCCACAATCCCCAAAATCATATTATTCGGGTAGAAATATTGCTGATAAAACTGACTCAAATCCTCACGCGAAATCTTATCTATCGTTGCATACTCCGTCGTTCTGGCATAAGGGCTATCCAAACCATAGATTAATTTGCTAAATTCCCTACTGGCAATATCATCAGGATCGTCATTGCGTCGAGCAATACTACCTCTTTCCTGCGTCTTTGACAACTCCAGCTTATCAGCAGCAAACACCGGCTCTCGCAGCACCTCAGCAAAAAGCCCAAACACCGTTTCTAAATCTTCACTCAGCGACTCAAAACCAGCACCAGCCGAAGTTTCGCCAATACTAGTTTCCACCGAAGCTGCTCGTTGTTCCAACATCTGATTTAGCTGATCCGGCGTATGCTTGCGAGTTCCCCCAGTTCGCATCACCTCCCCAGTAAACTCAGCCAAACCGACCTTATCAGCCGGCTCAAAGCGATCGCCAGTACGCACCAAAGCACTACCACTCACCAACGGCAGCTCGCGATCCTCCATCAAATATACAATCATCCCATTTTGCAACACAAAGCGATCGTACTTCGGCAACTTCACCTCAGGTAAAGGTGCAAACTGCAACTCAGTATATGGCTTCGCTCCCGGTGCCGCCACAGCAAAATCAAACATTCCCAAAAGCAACAGGGTAAAACAAAGCATCAACGAATACAACAACCTTTTCCCCATTACCCTCTTCCTCTTACCCCTTACCTTACGCATAATCTCTTCCTTCGCGTCCTTCGCGTCTTCGCGGTTCGTTTCTCATTTCTTTGTGATGTTGCGCTTATTGCCCTGCGCCAAGCGCACGCACTCCTATTCTTGGGGCGTTGCGCGTACAAAACAGAGACGCGATAAATCGTCGTCTCTACTTCTTCGACAACAACTTACCAACCGTGCGATTCTCCGGCGTAAAACTTTCCCTAGCCACCCGCTGAATATCCGCAGGAGTCACAGCCGCAATTTGATCCAACTGCTTAAACAAATTGCGCCAAGAGCCAGTTTTCACTTCATATTCCAACAATTGCTGCGCCATACCCATATTAGAATCAAGCGATCGCAACAAACCCGCTCTTGCTTGGGTCTTCACTCGATCCAACTCAGAAGGAGAAACAGGCTGAGACTTCAAAGAGTCAATTTCCTTTCTTAAAGCGATCGCAACCTCATCTACATTACGACCCGGAGCCGTGAGAGCATAAAACAACATCAAATTAGGATACTTATCTCCCGGATATCCGCTGAAACCTTGGGCACCCAGCGCCAAACGTTGTTGTTCTACCAAAGACTTATACAACCGCGACGTGCGCCCACTACTCAACAAACTGCCAATAATGTCATAAACTGCATTATCTGGATGAGTAATTGCCGGACGGTGATAACCTTCTAAATACCAAGGTTGCGAAGGTAGTTCTAAGGTAACTTCCCGCGTTTGCTTTTGAGGAGGTTCTGCTGGGACTTGCGTTTGTGCTTTGGATTTAGCTTGAAAGCGTCCAAAGTAAGTTTGCGCTAGTT
Organism: uncultured bacterium; assembly: GCA_964245695.1. Classification (GTDB taxonomy): domain Bacteria; phylum Cyanobacteriota; class Cyanobacteriia; order Cyanobacteriales; family Nostocaceae; genus Hassallia. The sequence goes on from CAXTNZ010000357.1 coordinate 4,934, forward strand.
GTTTCACCTGATTTGGTTTGACATCTCCGACAACAGCGATCGTTAAATTGCTCGGTACATAGTACGCATCGAAAAACTTCCGCACATCTTCCCGTGTTAGGTTGCGAATATCTTCGTCATAACCAATCACCGGACGCCTGTAAGGATGTACTTTAAAAGCAGCATCGCTAAACTTCTCCAGCATCAGTCCGATAGGCGAGTTTTCCACCCGTAAACGGCGTTCTTCTAAAATTACATCTTTTTCTTTATAAAACTCGCGAAATACAGGATCGAGAAATCTGTCAGACTCCAGAGACATCCACAATTCCAACTTGTTAGAAGGAAAGCTGTAAAAATAACGAGTCGCTTCTGTGGAAGTATTCGCATTTAAACCAACACCTCCCGACTGTTCGACAATTCGCCCCAACTCGTTTTGCTTGACTAATTTGGCTGCTTGTGCTTCCACATTTTTAAATTCAGCGGATAACTTAGCAATCTCATCTTGTTTACCAGCAGCTTTCGCTGTTTTAATTTGGCTAGCTAACTGATCCAAACGGTCAAGTAGAGGTTTTTCGGCTTTGTAGTCTGTTGTACCAACAAGCGTTGTCCCCTTAAATGCCAAATGCTCTAGAAAGTGTGCCACACCTGTTTGTCCATTTGGCTCATCCACACCACCGACATCAGCGTAAGTAAGAAAAGAAACTACAGGCGCTTGATGGCGTTCTAAGACAATGAACT
>CAXTNZ010000358.1:0-5611 GCA_964245695.1 uncultured bacterium
CCCCCACTCCCCTTAAGAAGTTCGGGAACTGTGACAAATCGGTAGCCTTGCTGTTTGAGTCCGCTGATGATTTGTGGTAAGGCTTGCACAGTTCTTTGGCGATCGCCTCCACCATCGTGCATCAAGACAATCCCACCTGGTTTCGCGTCTCTCAATACATTCTTCACAAATACTTGAAATTTGGCATGAGGGTCGGTATCGGCGGAAGTCTGCGACCACATAACTACAGCGTATTTCTGGCTTTTGGCTACATCGGCTAGTCCGTTGTTTAAAACACCTCCTGGAGGACGAAACAGAGAAGTTTTGACTTTTGTAGTTTTGTACATCAGGTCGGCTGTGCGCTCAATTTCACTCTTGGCTGTAGCTTCATCCATGCGCTTATACCAATGATGCCAAGTATGGTTGCCAATGGCGTGTCCCTCAGCTACCTCTCGCTTGGCAAGTTCGGGATGTTCTTGTAAAGCTTGTCCTACCCAAAAGAATGTCGCCTTGACGTTATTTTCTTTCAGGATATCTAGCATTTGTGCGGTTGTGTTTTGCCAGGGACCATCATCAATGGTGAGGGCGATAACTTTCTCGTTGCTGCTAGGTTGCCCTTTATAAACTGTTTTGCCCTGATATTTATCTGGAACGGTAAAGCTAAGGTTTTCTAGTTTAGCTGGTAATTGGGCATCTTGGCTTTGTTCAATTGGTGCAGCATGAACTTTGCTTGTAGTCAATTGCTCTTTCTTAGTTGGGGCAATACTACAAGCTGTTACAAAAAAGGCGATGGGCAAAACCCTAGCAAAGGCGATCGCGACAACACCCAATATCTTTTGTCGCTTGCAGTGGCTGTCTGTCACGTCAGTTTTCCAAAAACTCACCCAATCATAAGCTGTAGTAAGGGTTTTTAGGTGAGTTAATGAGTTCAAAGCTAGATACAGAAGTATTTTTAGACAATTTCAAAAAAACTTTCCTAAACCCCTTGACAGCGTTTGTAGTATTTTGTAGTATAAATGTAGCGAGACGAAAGACAAAGCTTCTCAAAAATTAAAAACTATGTTCTACATACAAGTAGTGCAGAAAAGCACAGGATAAACCAAAGTCCCAAGCGTTCTAAAGCTCCTCCTACTTCCAAATTATCTGAAGTAGAAGCGATACATCAAAAAAGTTCTCAGTTTGCACGCGTTAAAACTACCGAATACATGCGTAATACACAAAAGGTTTATTACTTAGAGCGTCGGTTGTTTTGCTAACAGTTGAAAGTAATTTTTCTGAACCTTGAAAACTAAATATGAAATGGGCAAATTCACCAAAAATCTGTGCCTAAAAGTCTAAAAGTTTAGGCACAGATTTCAAAAATATCGGGGTGTAGCTCAATGGCTAGAGCGTTCCTGTCTTTTGGAAATGTTGCGGGTTCAAGTCCCGTCACCCTGGTTGAAGTCCTGTAGTTTGAATAGTTTAAGCCGTCAGTTTCTCATGCTGAAGATTGCGGGTGCAAATCCCGTCGGGACTCGCAAATGGCTGAGTAGCCAAGTGGTTGAAGGCGTCGGTCTGCAAAACCGATATCGTGAGTTCAAATCTCACCTCAGCCTTTGTGTCGCAGTGTAGCTTAACGCAAAGCCCCAAGCTCATACCTTGGCTGATGCGGGTGCAAATCCCGCCGCTGCTACCAAATGCAGGGATGGTGTAACGGCAACATCGCGCTCTCCAAAAGCGTTGTTCTAGGTTCAAATCCTAGTTCCTGCGTTCTACTTCTTAAACTTGCACGGAGTAGATATTTAAATATGGTGCCGTGGGCAAATGGTTAAGCCACCAGGCTTTCAATCTGGGGATTGCGGGTTCAAGTCCCGTCGGCAGTGTCATTCTTTGGGTCGGCTCGCCTATTGGTGTGGGCAGCGCTCTGTAAAAGCGTCCTTTATTGGTTGCAGGTTCAATTCCTGCCCGACCCATTACGGAGAAGTGGCTGAGTGGCTGAAAGCGCTCCTCTGCTAAGGGAGAGCGGTTTAACGACCGTCGCAGGTTCAAATCCTGTCTTCTCCGTTTTGATCGCGTGGTGTAACTGGATAACATCTGAGTCTACGAAACTCAAGACTGAAGGTTCAAATCATAAGCGCGATCGCCTTACATGGGAGAGATGAAGTAGTGGCTGATTAGTGTTGAATTAAACCAGTCCACTAGATAAAACTTATCTCTCCTTCTATATCCCCCGGTAGCTCAGTTGGTAGTTAGCGTCTGTTTGTTCGCGAAGCGTGTCCGAAGGACAAGCACAGAAGGTCGTCGGTTCGATTCCGACCTGGGGGGCTTCGTTGCCCCATAGCTCAATGGTAGAGCGAGCGGCTGTTAACCGCGAGGTTGTAGGTTCGAGTCCTACTGGGGCAGCCATTTATCTCATTGCCGGGTGGACAAATTGGTAAAGTCGCATCGCTCTGAACGATGAGATTCACTGGGTAATACCCTGTCCCGGCATTTATTGGGGAGTCGCCTAACGGTATGGCACCGCTCTTTGAAAGCGGAAAAATGGAGGTTCGAGTCCTGCCTCCCCAGTTCTGCTCTATCACACTGACAGAGCAGCTAAATTATGCTCCTGTAGCCCAACTGGAACGAGGCGCTGATCTTAAAAATCAGACGGTACTGGTTCAAATCCAGTCAGGAGCATGAACGGGATGTGGCGCAACTTGGTAGCGCGGCGGCTTTGGGAGCCGAAGGTCACAGGTTCAAATCCTGTCATCCCGATATGCCCCTGTAGCCCAATTGGAAGAGGTGCTTCGCTTAGAACGAAGAGGATACTGGTTCAAGCCCAGTCAGGGGTATTGGTGATGACGCGCTTCTGGAGCAACAGTGGCTCCAAAACGGCTCATAACCTGAATATCAGCAGGTGCAATTCCAGCAGTAACGCTACCAAAGTTAGTGCTGGTGTAGCTCAATCTGGCAGAGCGATCGCTGATGTTTGCGATTGGTTGCTGGTTCAATTCCTGTCACCAGCCCCAGAATCTCGTATAAATGCGTGCGCCTATGCCAAATTTGTATAGTCGATTGAGGAGTGTAATATGACTGTAATAACTGTGACTGATGCTCTGGCAGAGTTAACATTGCTGCAAAAGCGGATTGAATCTGGGAGAGCGGCTTTAGAAAACAATACTTTGATAACTGTTGTTGAAGTCGGCAAAGTTCCTACTGGCTTTAAATCGAGAGAGGAGTATGAAGTCAATGCTAAGGCACTTGTGCAAAGAGTTCAGGCATTGCTTGACAGAAGACGAGCGATTAAAAGAGCGATCGTGGTTTCTAATGCTTCTACTCGCGTGACAGTTGCCGGCGAGGAGATGACGGTAGCAGAGGCGATTGAAATGAAAAATTTCATCGAGTATTACGAAGAAATTCTTGATACTATGCAGTCAGCTTACACTCAAACTCGCAGTCAATATGAGAAAGCGCAGGCGAAAATTAAAGAAAGACTGGATAAACTGGCTTTAGAAGTTTTGGGAAAAAATGAAGCTGTAAATTCTGACCAATATCAGTCTTTGGTTGATAGCTTTATGGCAAGAGAAGGCGTGGAATTGTTAGATCCGACTAATATCTCTAAGGAAATAGAAAGACGAATGACATTTATTGAAGAGTTCAAATCGACATGCGATCGCGTACTTTCCATTAGCAACGCCACGACAACTGTAGAAATCCCAGATTAGAATAATACTTGCTGGTCACTCGAAAATCTCTGAATTTATGGACTGCCTGAAAAGGCAACGAACTTAGGATTCTTCTCTAACTTTAAAGCTCAAAGGTTAACGCTCATCGCTTAAACCTTAACGCTCAAAGTTTAACAAGTTAAAGTTCAAATTTTAAAGCCTAAAGTTCGATGAAATCCAGGATGACGGTTTTAGGTTCCATAAAGCCTTGAGGTTTCCACCTGGCTGAGTGGTCAGCATTTTAAAGCTTTTAACTATGCAGGTCATATGTGACGGTACGATGTGAGTCTTCCAAACTCTTGGCACGAGGAAAGATCCTCGTCATTCGCTTTAATAGTCTTGTAGCTCTAACGGTAGAGCATTTGCATACTGGTTGCAAGGTGTTGCAAGTTGGGACTATTAATTTTATGGGGTCATAGCTCAATTGGCGCTTTGCGTCTGTTTTGCAAGCAGGAGGTTATGGGTTCGATTCCCATTGATTCCAGTTAGTTTTAGGTATAAGTAGTCGAGTAACTGTAAAATTATTTTACTTGCTTGACCACTAAAGCCAATGACTAAAAAACAACGCGTATATATCAAAGAAGTTTTAGAAGCTACTGTACGTGAATCAAAAAGTATCAGTGAAGTAGCTAGGAGACTTGGAATTTCAGATAGAGGAGGAAACAGGAAAACAATAAAAAATAAAATTCAGCAATTTGGAATAGATTGCAGTCACTTCACAGGACAGTCTTGGGCTAAAGGTCAAACAGCAGATACAAGTGACCCTATTCGCAGGGTAAGGATAAAACTCTCATATTCAGATGATGAAGTATTTGTCCAGAACTCCAAATATTCAGGATCTGGCAGACTAGCATCACGACTATTGAGAATGGGATGGGATTATATTTGCCAGGAGTGTGGCAAGGCTTGAGTGGAGAGAAAAACAACTAACATTGCATGTAGACCACATCAATGGTATTCCTGATGACCATCGTTTAGAAAACCTACGTTTTCTTTGTCCTAATTGCCATCAGCAAACTGAAACTTGGGGAAGTCAAAAAAGAGGTAAAAATTTTAGTAATACGCTTTTGTTAAATGAACAAAATATGCTTATAAAACAAGCTCAACTAAAGTCCTCAACGAAAAACAGTAATACCACCTTTAATCCTCAACATCAACAGAATAATTGTTCTCACTGTGGTAAGGCTATAAATAACTCAAATCAACACATTTACTGTTCGATGCAATGCTTTAACTTGGCATCTAGACGAGTGGTAAGACCTTCTAAAGAAGAGTTAGAAAAGATGATTTGGACACAACCAACTATTCACGTTGCGAGACATTTTGGTGTCAGTGATAAGGCAGTAGAAAAATGGTGTAAAACTTATGGTATAGAGAAACCTCCAAGAGGTTATTGGGCTAAGAAACAATCGTCCAAAAATCAAAATTTGTTGTTTTAATAGACACCCCTGAATGGAAGATGCCGCTGAATGGACGGCAACCGGTCTTGAAAACCGGGGTGGGGTAATACCTAGGGGTTCGATTCCTCCATCTTCCTTTATCCACCTGAAGCCGAGAAGCGAGGCGCTGTGCTGATAACACAGAGTTAGGCTCAGCGTACCTCCCAGGTGGATTTGGGATCGTCGTCTAATGGCTAAGGCTTTCGGCTTCTACCCGAATAATTGGGGGTTCAAGTCCCTCCGATCCTGCTGTCTTTTGTCTGCCGGATGCAAACAAGTCTGTTATCTCCATTTTTCTGGGTGGTTGGCATAGCAGCTGTGCAGCGGGCTTTGAATCGGTACTAGATAGGTTCGATCCCACCCATTTTTAATTAATAGAATTTAATTTTATTTTTAGTATTAAATTCTAGAGTAAGAGAAAATAATTTAACTAAAATTTTTCTGGCGGCTACAATTAAGTTATCTGTATCTAAAGGGGAAATGATTTAGAGGCGATCGCTCAATTAC
>CAXTNZ010000359.1:0-5600 GCA_964245695.1 uncultured bacterium
GTCCGAAACGTTGGAACATTCGCATGGAAACTTGAGTATATCCAGAAGACAACAGAAGCGATCGCCCTTCGTGATAACATGCTAAACGTATATCATCCCACTCTTTATCCGAGCGTCCCAAACCTGTCAACGGTCGCACGTACAAGGGATACAAATAAATTTCCTTCGGTTGAAAACGCAGTGCAGCACGTATCGAATACAACCAGCTATCTACAGTTTGTCCGGGAAGTCCGTAAATTAAATCAATGTTAATTGTGGGAAATCCAGCCTCGCACATCCGATTTATTGCGGCTTCTACTTGCGCGGTGGTTTGACGGCGACCGGTTGCGAGAACTTCTGACTCAATGAAACTTTGGACACCAATACTTGCTCTATCTACGCCACGCGATCGCAACAATTGTAGTTTATCTTTGTCTGCCGTCTCTGGTGACATTTCCACAGAAACAGGAATATTCTGCAAATTTGCACCCATCGTTTCTGAGGCTACATTAAGAATTGTTTCCAAATGGTTAATTGGTAACTGAGTTGGTGTACCACCACCAAGAGCAAATCTGGCAAAAGACACTTCACCTAACAATGATTTCACTTGTTGCGCTTGTCGCTGTACGGTGCGAACATATTGACTAACAAAGTCTTCGTTATGGGTGACGGTGGTAAACAAATTGCAAAACCCGCAGCGCATTTCGCAGAAAGGGATGTGGATGTAGAGAAACAGCGCTTGTCTATCTTGCTTTGACCACAAATCTGCGAGTTTGACAGGCGGGGTAAGGGGACGATAAGCTGTCTTATGCGGGTATGAGTAGACGTAAGCTTGATAAGGCGATCGCTCAAGAAAGGATTTTAGATTTTCGAGTTTAGTTCTAATCATCTTGTCAATTTTAGTTTTAGATTTTTGTTATAAATTCAGTTCCCTACTACCTACTTTCTGCCTTTGTAGATTATGCATTTAAAAATGGCAGTAAGACTAGATAGCGAGGTGCTAGTAAGGCAAAAGAGCAATATTTAAAGTTAATTTACGCTAAATTATCAGCATTTCAGTAGGCTAATAGCAATGCTACTTGTTTTTTCTGTCTAAATATCCTTTCAATCCAAAACCGCTGCCTAACCCACCAGCAAATGCAATAGCTAGCTTAAGTAATTCTCGATAACTTTCTACGTCTTTATAAACTAAGAAAACTGTGATAAATCCAAAAAATATTAAAACAACAATAGTATTAATTAAAGTATATTTGCGAGATGCTTGAGCATCAGCGAATGTCCTTTCATCATCTTTCTCAACAATCTCAAGTATTTTTGAGATGTGTGATTCATTAATCTTTTCTTGAATAGGCGATAAATAAGGTGTTGCAGAAATACGCTGCATTGATAGAGTTGCTTGCACAACTCTCTTTAATTGTGGAGGTAAATCTTTTAATTCATCAGGGAGATTTTCTAAGTTTCCAGTATTACCTAATTCTTCGTTTTTATTTTTCTTATCCAAGCTTTCATTGGGTTCAGGCTGATTGCTAGACATTTGATAATTTACTCCTTATCAACTGGGATGTATCCAAGCCGTAAATAATTTTTTCTATGTCAGAAGCTTGTTCATCTACTAATAATGAAAATTTAGAATGCAAAAACTGCGTAAGTTTACGATCCAAAGTTTCTTGAATTATTTCCTCTACTTCATTTTCAATAAAAATAGAGCAGGCATAGTGAACTAAACTTTCAAATGCTTTGTCGCTAATTTCTCCATTAGCACGTAAATAAGAAAAGTAAGACAAAACACTTTTAAGCTTTTCTACATTTAAGCTAGTAAATTTTGCTCTGTTGAATGATGAGCTTTTTTTTAACGGCAAGTTTGATATTCCTGCAATTTCTCTATCTTGTAAAAACATAGTAATATCCTTGAACTAAAAAAATAGTTTATTATCAATCTGAAACAAACATCGACGTTCTGTATAGATGGTAACAATTAAATTTAGTTAACTTCCCATATCGTATGTGAATACATTTTACTAAATATAAATTTTAAGATTATACAATGATTATAAAATATTGCTGGCAAATCCTCTTCACTCACAAAACCGGAATTGTCAAACTTGCAAATTTTAGATGTTCACCAAAACAAGTGTAGCTGCGGCAAATTACCTTTAATGTCTCCTCATCACCTCAAAATAAACTCCGCATAGGGAACTGTCCACACCGCCGGATGGCTGAGACGATGACCATTATATCCATCATCACCATAAGTTGTGCCGTGGTCAGAGCAGAGAATACAAAAGGTAGAACCCCGTTTTCGTAAGGCATACCAGAGTTTATCTAACTGACTATCGATATATTCCAAGGCAGCAGCGTGAGATTCAATAGTATCTTTTTTAGCACCAGCTAGATAGAAATAATTCGGTTGATGCAAAGCTGAGATATTGATGAATAAGAATAAGCGTTGATTTTTGGGGGTTTGTGCGAGGATTTTTTGGGCGATCGCTACCTGATTTTCTGTAGAGTTAAAATTGGTGACACCTAACTCTGGACTCCAGTAACTTTCAGCAAACATTGAAGGAAGCACATTACCCAAAGGATTTCGTTTGTTAAAAAAGCCGACACCACCAATACAAACAGTATGATAGCCTTTAGCCGCAAATCCACTGATAATATTAGCGCCATCCAACACACAAGTTCTTTCAGTGGTGGTAGTACTACCCTCAAAACCCAAAGCAAATAGTCGTGGGTGTACTCCAGGTTTTACAGGAGTCGGTAGAAAGCCGGCAAAAAAGGCATGATGAGCAGCATAAGTGAAGCTTCCCGGAGAATGGCGTTCTTCCCAGCCACTTTCAGGTAAAACTGCTGCTAAATTAGGAGTGCTTCCTTTTACTAACAAGTCTTTAGCAACGTCATAACGCAAAGTGTCTAGAGTAATAAAAAGAATATCGTGTGTACCGACAATTTGATTCATATTCAGCATAAAAGTATTTCGTAGTGAGCGCTTTAGCGCTCTCTTTTTCTCATTGTTAGCATTCCCAGGCTGAACCTGGAAACGAGAAAATTTTTACTTATTAATTATTGCCTTTATTTCACTTGTATAAGTATCTAACCCATTCCAACTAATTCCTGGTAGCAAATCGCCAAAAGCATTTATTTCTAAAATGGCATGATTTTTCCAATCAGGAAAAACCAACAAATCAACACCACAATATAAACTATTAGGAAATAACCCCGCAGCAGCTTCGCAACTTTGTTTCATCACCTCCCAATTTTCTGTCCCAACTTTCGCAAAAAATTCCTCACTATCACCTCTTTCATTACCAAGATGTAAATTCGTCATCGGACTTTTTCCCAACCTAACAACGATATGCTGTGCTTCACCGTTGATAACCACCACGCGCACATCAAAACCGCATCCTTGTAAGCGTGCTTTGGGGAGCCATTCTTCCACCTGAACACCTTCTGCTGTTAAAATGTTAATAATATCAGTAATCTCTTCTCTTTTAGTGTAGTTACGAATTTTACGCGAATTGTAAAGCAGTGTTTGCCCGTTTCTCTGCACTCTTTCCACCGTGGTAATGGCAGACTCAAAGCGCGAATTGGCTTGATATGCAACGACTCCAGAGGCAGCAGAAGCGTGGGAAAGTTTGATAAATACTCGCTCTAACTTTTGCTGCTGCATCTTTTGGCGTAAATGTTCGTAGTTGTGAATTGGACCCAACGAACGCGGAATCGGGATATTGTGACGACTGAATTTTTCATGACACAACGGTTTATCAAACATCGTAGCGATGTCTTGCGGATGATTCATAATTGAGCATTTGAGTTGCTTTTGCCATTGCTGAAGTAGATATTGCCAGCCTAAATACCATTGTCGGGGATAGAGAATGCGCCCTTTATCAAAGACTAATTTTGCAGCTTCGACAGAATTAATTTGTTGATGTTTACCTGCGGCAATTTCAGCACCAACAGCAATGATGGCTTTCTCAACTTCAAAGTTTTTTTCAGGGGAATCAAAACGGATGATAGTATCGGGTGTATTAAAATGTTCGAGAGTTTTACCTGCAATTAAATCTGCGTAAGCTACGATAATTGCAGGTGGTAAATTTAAATCTTTAAGTGCTTGTTGAAAGAAATTAACCCGTCTATTTTCCGGGTTAGCGATGATGACATTCAGCATTTATATTACTCGGCAACAGAGCAATAACGATAAACTTCATTTTCATCATCATAATCTTCTTCCGCTTTTTTCTGTCCATCAGTGATGATGCGAACCTGCATATCATCCTGTTTTACTTGCACAGATGCTATCATTTTTTCTGATAAGAAGTTTTCCGAAAGATTGAGAATATTAAGTTGATGAACAGCGAAACAATTAAGCAATACTTCAGCGCCGGCATCAGTCAGCGTTCCTAATGATAAATCGAGAATTTTAATTGAGTTAATTAAAGGGGAGTTTATAACAGCTTTGGCAATATCATCAGAGTATTGGCTATTTCGCAAGCCCAAATAAATTAAGTTTGGGAATACTGTATTAACTAAGATGGGATTTAAGTTTTCAATGGTTGAATCTCCACCATAACTCTCTGAACCTAGCCATAATTCTAAATGCTGTAATTTTGGCAAGTCGAGAGCGCAAATCTGACTTATGGTTGCACTACTTAATCCGCCAGTTTCAATAATCAGTGCTTTTAAATTATCATGTCTCACAAAGGGGCTAAATGCTAAACTATCACCACCGCGAACTTGCAATACTTCCAGTTTGGGATACGCTTCTAAAATAGGGCTGATGTCACTTTGTATTATCCAAGAAATTTCACTTTCATCGTAGGAAACATCGCCAATAAATAGCGCTTTCAAATTAGTTAGTTTATCTTTGGCAGCAACTAGCTCATCAACTACAAGCTTGGAACTGTAAGCATACATTTCTCCATGCCACATTCCAAAAATTAAAGCTTCTACTTTGCTAGCTTGGGAATCTTGTAGAAGTTTTGCCAGCTTCTGTGTAGCATCTTCTGGCTCATCATATTCACATCGAATCGCGTAGGCTGTGCCAACAAAATCGTTAATGCCAATTTTGGGATTGTATTCGACAACCTGTCGATTCGCAAATGTGGAGACATGCATACCTCTGTATCCTGGATACTTCTCCAGTCGCTCGTGAAGACTCCAGAATGGAAATTGTTTATTTTCAATGTCTGCCATGATGCTCTTCCCTCTGCACTGATAATAATATTTTTATAAATGTATGTGAATATGCGATTTTGTTCAAATCCACATTTTGAAATAGTTCCCACAACCGCCATAGGTTAGAACTTATAACTTATCACAAAAGTATTTTTTATAAGATTGATAAAAGATTTTAATGCATTTCTATAAAATGCACATTAATAGCGTGTTATTAATCATGGTACAAGATATCAATTCAAACTATAATAATTGATCGCTCTTTTCTACTTGATATTAATATTATAGTACATATGTTCTAAAAGCTAATTTTAGATTTAATACAAACAAGTTATAGGGACATAACTATTGTTATGCCCCTACGCAATCGTGTATGCATTTGCGGAAAATCTCTCTAGTACACTGCGGCGTAAGTTTGGATAGGGTTATACGGCCAGCCCTCTCAATAT
>CAXTNZ010000360.1:0-5524 GCA_964245695.1 uncultured bacterium
CCCCCACTCCTCTTTACGGGCGAGGGGCGTTGAAAGCATCCCAAGCGGCTTTGGCGGCATCTTGAAAGCGATCGCCTAATGTTGATACTTCTTTCCATAGCATCTGCCAGTTTTTGTCAGCTTCTTCTTGAATTGTCGCCCAAGAGCGTTCAATGCGATCGCGCTCAATTACTCTTTCACCTTCCACGGCTTCCCGTGCCCGACGTATCGCATTTAAATATGTCTCGCGGGTGAGAGTACCTGCTGATTCTGCCTCAGCTTGAGCGCGTCTTTTCAACGCTTCGATTAACTCTTTAGTTTCGTGCTTCAAATCATCCGTTTCCCCAACCATTTCTCTTTCTACCATTTCATTGGTTTGGGGGCTGACTTCAACGATTACTTCAATATTCTTGTTTGCATCAGACATGATTACATCTCCTTTAAATACACTTTGGTAAATGCCGGAAAGAAGGAAGAAGGTAAAAATCTTTCTTTTTAATGAGTGCCTTTTGCCTTTTGCCTTGTCACGCTCTTTGCGCTGTATTGATTTTTAAAGTTTTCTAGACAACAGCATCACTTAAGTTGTAGTTTGATTGTATCCACCTAAATTCATATTTTTAGTAGAGAAAACCTATCACAGAAGTACGGTTTTCCCACTTATGTTAGGGAATTCTCATCTAAATTGGCTTAATAAGTAGGGAGGCACAATTAAATATAAGATAAAACCTCACCCTCAATCCCTCTCCTTATTAAGGAGAGGGAAGCCGGAGGCAGGGTGAGGTTTTATATTTAATTTGAACCACTTACTTACTTTATCTAACACATCAATAATTAAAGACAGCATCTATCTGGAGAATTAAACTTTAAAATATGATGATTTGATGAGAAACTGAGAATGATACAAGCGGAAATTCGCAATCCAATCGCGATTAGTTTAGGTGCGAGCGCCGGGGCTTTAAGTCGATATTATCTAACTTTATGGTTTAGCGATCGCTTTGGAGTCAGTTTTCCCTATGGAACCTTTTTTATCAATATCAGCGGTTGTTTTGCGATGGGTTTCTTCGCCACTTTTGCCTTAAATCATGTGACAATCATCTCTCCCGAAGTGCGTTTGTTAGTCGCAACAGGATTTTTAGGTGCTTACACAACTTTCTCCACCTACGGTTTGGATACAGTCGCTTTATTGCGTAATAACATCTTCACAGCAACTTTCTACTGGGGTGGCAGTGCAATACTGGGGATTATCAGCGTTGAGTTAGGCGTGATTTTAGCGAGATTGTGGAGGTAGAAACAGGGGGAGACGAAATGCCCTATGCCCCATGCCCAACCCTCACTAGTTATATAGCGGGTCTCAAAGAGCGTCAAAAACAAGCAAAGGGTAGGGGCACAGCATTGCTGTGCCCCTACCATGATATTGCATCCTTTAGGAGAAGCGCTATATTTAATTTCGCCCACCTACTTATGAATGATTGTAGATATCGAAACAATGCTCATGTTCTTTTTCGATTAACGGCATTGCTGCGTCAAGGTTAATAGTCTATGAATGAAAGTATATTCTGTCAGTAGGTTGAAAGACAAATTAAACATTAAGAAGGAGTCAGAAAATCACTACGGAAAAAATTTCTATTATCATTCCCACTCTCAATGAAGCGGAAAATATCTTTCAAGCGATCGCCTGTACTCAACCAAGTACGAATATAGAAGTAATTGTGGTGGATGGGGGTTCACAAGATGACACTAACAAGATTGCTAACTCTTTAGGTGTAACAATTATTTCTTCACCTCCTGGTCGTGCGGTGCAAATGAACAAGGGTGCTATGCTTGCAAATGGCGATATTCTTCTGTTTCTCCATGCGGATACGCGGTTGCCTCCTGGGTATGACGTGATGATTCGCACAGCACTACAACAACCTGGGACTGTGGCTGGTGCTTTTTCCTTACGAATCGATGCAGCGCTTTTAAGTTTACGGTTGATTGAATGGGGAGTGAATTGGCGATCGCGTTTTTTACAAATGCCTTATGGTGACCAAGCCATTTTTTTAACAAAAGAGGTATTTGAGAAATTGGGTAATTTCCCAGAATTGCCCATGATGGAAGACTTTGAAATCATGCGTCGTTTAAAACGCATCGGACGCATTGCTATTATCCCCGTACCAGTTATTACCTCTGCACGTCGATGGTTACAAAAAGGAGTTTGCAAAACTACGCTGATAAATCAAATAGCAATTAGTGCTTATTTACTCGGTGTATCACCGCAGCGAATTGTTCGCTGGTATCGGCATGGAAAATTTAGGAAGATTTAAGCTACTTCTCATTTAACTAGCCTATCTTGGTTAGAGGATGTTTGAAAAGTATTATTATTAACATCATAACCTTCCAAACCTAACCCCTAGCCCCTTCCCTACAAGGGAAGGGGAACAAGAAAATAAGCTTATTCAAACTTCCCTACGAGTGTTGGCGCTAGGGGGTTAGGTTTCAGAGATTTTAATGTTTAACAAATTACTTTCCCAACTTCCAATTTTATCATTAATTTATAAACATGAATCAGCGCCGATTAAAATTAAAACTCAAACTCTTAGTGTTAATGTGTCTAGTGGCTACTGTGATAATAGCTGCCAAACACATCAACATTCACGAACTTTTGCAGATTTCAGTAAGGTGGGTGAAAAGTTTGGGTTCCTTAGGCTCAATTGCCTTCATGGTTATCTATAACTTAGCTACATTACTGTTTATACCCGGTTCCCTGCTGACACTAACAGGTGGTTGGCTGTTTGGTGTCTTTTGGGGTTCAGTTTATGTGCTAATTGCGGCAATTTTGGGAGCAACTTTTGCTTTTTTAATTGGACGCTATTTATCGCGGGACTGGGTTTGCCGACAGATGGAAAAAAATCCTAAATTTAAAGCAATTGATCGAGCCGTTGCCAAAGAGGGATGGAAAATTGTGCTGCTGACGCGTCTTTCCCCTGTCTTTCCTTTCAACTTATTAAATTATGCCTTTGGAGTTACACAAGTTTCTCTTAAAGATTATCTTTTAGGTTCAATTGGCATCGTTCCAGGTACTGTAATGTATGTTTATATTGGTTCCCTTGCTGGCAACCTTGCCATGATTGGCACACATATGCCAACTACGCCCGAAACTCAAATCGGGCAATTGGTGATGCAAGTAGTTGGGTTGATTGCTACCGTTGCTGTGACTATTTACGTAACAAAAGTTGCTCATAAAGCTCTAGCTGAAAGTGTAGCGACAGCAGAAATAATTGAAGAGATAACTAAGAATAGTTAAAGTTATTTATTACCATTAAGACACATGAAAATCAAACTACAGATGAATTATCTGTGTTTATCGGTATGCATTTGTAGTTTTAAATATCCTTAGACATAATTTTAAGAATATGTTTATTAATGAAACACTTATCTCACGCTTGTAAGTCATGAAAAATCAACTTAGCTCACATCAATTACATGGGAGAATCAAAGGAAAGTTTTTAAAACTTAGTGTTTTAACTTTGCTTGTGGTTAGCATCGCTTTATTGCTCAACACACACCCTGTCTTAGCGCAGGAATCTGCTAATGTACAATCATTCAATCCCCAAACAATTTTAGGAAATGCTTTGCAGTGGATTGACAGTCTTGGTTCGGTGGGAGCGATCGCCTTTATCGCACTTTATATTATTGCTACCGTCGCTTTCTTACCAGGCTCAATCGTGACTTTAGGCGCTGGAGTTATCTTTGGTGTAGTTTGGGGTTCCCTCTACGTCTTCATCGGTGCTACTCTAGGAGCAACTGCCGCTTTCCTTGTGGGACGTTATTTAGCAAGGAGTTGGGTTGCTCAGAAAATTGAAGGCAACAAAAAATTCGCCGCGATTGACCGAGCAGTTGGCAGAGAAGGATTAAAAATTGTGCTTTTAACACGACTCTCCCCCATATTTCCGTTCAATTTATTAAACTACGCCTTTGGCATTACGGGAGTTTCTCTTAAAGATTACTTTATCGGCTCTGTCGGTATGATTCCTGGAACAATCATGTACGTTTACATTGGTTCTCTCGCTGGTAGTCTTGCCAGGATAGGCTCGGAAACTCAACCTACCAACACTACAGTGCAATGGGCAATTCGCATCATCGGTTTTATTGCTACAGTCGCCGTCACAATTTATGTCACTCGCATTGCTAAGAAAGCTTTAGAACAAGAGGTTTTGTAGGGGCGCTCTTTTCCCCGCCCTTATTCCCCCGGTAGTCAGCGCTGACTACGATTTACACGCTTCATCCTCAAAAAAGTAATTATGTCAAATTCTGAACTTCATCAAGTCACAGTCCGCCCAATCGATGAGTATAATCAAACATTAGTTTCTCATGTGCATCCACCAAATTGGGTAAATCCTGAACCTGCCCATTGTTACGACTTAGTAGTAATTGGCGCTGGTACAGCCGGCTTAGTTGTCGCCGCAGGTGCAGCGGGTTTAGGTTTGGGTTTGAAAGTCGCATTAATTGAAAAGCATCTCATGGGTGGGGATTGTTTGAATGTTGGTTGCGTACCGTCCACATGTGTAATTAGGTCTTCGCGCTTAGTTGGGGAAATGTGGAATGCTCAAGAGTTAGGGATTAATATTCCCAAACATATTGACATTGATTTTCCGGCAGTGATGGCACGGATGCGAAGGCTGAGAGCGGGTATAAGTCATCACGATTCGGCAGACCGCTTTCAAAAGATGGGGGTTGATGTCTTCTTAGGTAGCGGTCGGTTTGCAAGTAACAATACCGTGGAAGTTGACGGCAAAATCCTTCAGTTTAAAAAAGCTGTAATTGCAACGGGAGCAAGAGCTGTGCGCCCTTCAATTATCGGCATTGAAGAAGCGGGTTATCTGACTAATGAAACAGTTTTTTCCCTGATTCAACGACCGGAACGTTTGGCGGTGATTGGTGGTGGTCCGATTGGTTGCGAAATGGCGCAGGCTTTTCGGCGCTTGGGTTGTGAGGTGACACTTTTCCATCGCGGTTCTCACGTTCTCAATAGAGAGGATGCTGATGCTGCGAAAATTCTCCAACAAGTTTTGAAGAAAGAAGGTATTCGCTTAGTGCTAAATTGCCAGTTGGAAGAAGTGGCGACTGTTAGCGATGGAAAGCGCCTTTACTTTTCTTCTAATGGTCATCGAGATTCTGTGACTGTTGATGAAATTTTAGCAGGTGCGGGACGCGCTCCGAATGTGGAAGGGCTAAATTTAGAAGCAGTTGGGGTGGAGTACGACCAGCGTCATGGTGTGGAGGTGAATGATTATCTACAGACGACGAATCGCCATATTTACGCAGCGGGGGATATCTGCATGAATTGGAAATTCACCCATGCGGCAGATGCGGCAGCGCGAATTGTCATAAAAAATACGCTGTTTTCGCCCTTTGGTTTGGGACGCTCTAAACTTAGCAGTCTGGTAATGCCTTGGGTGACATATACTAACCCAGAAATTGCCCATGTAGGGATGTATGAAAAAGAAGCGCAGGAAATGGGTTGGGATGTGGAGACAATAAATATTCCTTTGAGTAGTGTAGATCG
>CAXTNZ010000361.1:0-5371 GCA_964245695.1 uncultured bacterium
CTTTATTTCTACCTGTAATTTTATAATTTTCTATTTTGTCTAAATAGACATTTTTATTTTTATAAAGTGGCTTAACTATCTTAATCCCAGGAAATATAATCTTTTCTTGTTTTAAAACAAATCCCCGCTGTGCATCTGTATCCAACCATGCAGGACTTTTATAAACAGCAATGTTATAATATTTCAGTTTAATTTCTTGTTCTGGCTCATAAATCCCAATTAATAAAAAGATTAGAGTGGCGTTGTTGAAAATCCAGATAGAAAGCAAACTAGGTAATAAAAATATCCAAAAATTTATCAGTTTTAGCCACCATCTGCGAAAGAAAAACCCATTAAGTATAAGTACAAACGGAATCAACAAGAATAATGCTACAGCTATGGCGTTGAAGGAAGGAGATACGAAACTAAATATTTTAAATATCAAATTTAGCGAGAACAAAAGAGAAAGAAAACTAATAATAATCAGATTTAGCAATGGTTGGTTTTTGCTTGGTTTCAAAAACCTCAGTAACCGCTTCATGAAGTTTTCCTATTTGCAGCTTTAAAGAGTTATTTAACCGCAGATAAACGCAGATAAACGCAGATAAACGCAGATAAATCTGTATTTCAGTTAGATTTAACTAGGCAACAAGCGGTTTTGATGTTTTTTATTTGCAGATAGTTCTTCCTCGTCCAGATTATAATATCCTATTTTTAAGCTACAGTCAATATGCGATATTTCTTCGCCAACACACTAAGAAAACACAACTCGAAAGCCGCATATTCTTAATCCGCCGACTGACTCGTTCCAGCTGCGACTGGCGCTGCGGCAAAGTTCTGGACTGAAGCTCCAAGAACCACCGCGCAATACCCGACGATGTTCGTCTCCGCCAAGTTCCCAAACTGTGCCGTCTGTGGGTGCGCCTTCATAATTTTTGTGCCAGGGGTCGGCACACCATTCCCAAACTAATCCGTGCATGTCGTACAATCCAAAGGCGTTGGCAAAACCAAAACTGCCTACAGGTGTGGTTTCTTTACGGTATTTGCTTTTTGCATCCAAGGCGTAGGAATCGTTACCGCCGCAGTTTGCTAATTCTGGGGTGATTGTATTGCCAAAGTGGTAGGGTGTCGTTGTTCCCGCACGACAAGCATATTCCCATTCGGCTTCGCTGGGTAAACGATAGTCGCGTCCGGTTGTTTCTGACAGACGAAAACAAAATTCTACCGCTTCGTGCCAAGATACATTTTCAACTGGTCGATAGATACCTTTAAATTTGGATGGATGGGGATTTAAGGATTGTTTGACTTTGGGTAATGCTGCTACTGCTCTCCATTGTGCTTGAGTTACGGGATATTTTCCCATAAAAAAAGGTGCGATTGTAACTTCATGTTGTGGATGTTCGTCTGCATCTCCTTCAAATTCTGGGGAACCCATCATAAAAGTTCCGCCGGGAATTGATACCATTTCTAGTTTTATGACTTTACCAAAGTCTTCTATCAAGTAGTTTGCACTAAGACGGTTGCGGCTAATTTCTTTGCCTTTTGCGTTTACTGTCACTACTTCAAATCCACATTTCGGTAATGCCATTTCGGCTTCGGTAGGCAATGGTGATATTATTTGTTTTTGTTGCGAAGGCAGTTGAGGAGAATTTTCCTCTGGGGGAAACTGTGACTGGGGGATTGTTTCCTTGACGTCAGTTTGAGGAAAAAATAAATCTTCCCTCAACTGGCTATTCAAATCGCCGTGCGATGATGTTTGTTGGGAAGTCGCTAAAATTGTTGGTGCAATTGTTGAGATATCGGTTTTTGGAGAATTCAAGTCTTTGATAACTTCGGCGGCTGATTGATATCTTTCGCTTGCAACATGTTTAAGCAACTTATCAATAATTTGCCCTAATTGTTCGCTGAGGGTAACGCCTTTTTCTTGTAAACGCTCTCGCCACTTCCACTGCGCGTTCATGGCATCATAAAGATGGTCATGAATCTGTCCATAATCGTCTAGAAGCGGTAAACATTGAGTTAAAAGTCGCACGCAAGTTACGCCCAAAGAGTATAAATCACTTGCATGACAAGCAAATCCAGCCATTTGCTCGTTGGGTGCATAACCGATTGTATAAATTACTGTAGCTTGTCTGACTAAACTGGTTTGTGTTACTTGTTTTGCACCACCAAAGTCAATTAATACGAGTCTACCATCGCTTTTACGGCGGATTATATTTTCTGGTTTGATATCCCTATGGATGACGCTACTAGAATGAACAAATTGCAGAACTGGTAATAAATCAAGTAAAACTTCCCGGATTTGTTCTTCACCAAAGCTTTGTTGCCGAACTTCTTCTAACAGTGTTTGCCCGATAATAAATTCTTGCACGAGATACAAGCTAATACCTTGTTGAAAGTATGCAAGTAATCTGGGAATTTGGATGTGATTTTCTCCTAGTTCATATAACCGAAAAGCCTCTTCTTTGAAGAATTGTGCTGCTTTGATACGTTGTCCTGTTCCCTGAACTTGTGGAACAAATTGCTTGATGACGCAAGGCGCATTTAATCTATCTGCGTCTGCGGCTTCGTAAGTTCTACTAAATCCACCTTCTCCTAATAGCCTTAATACGCGGTAGCGGTTTCTAAGAAGTTTGTCAAAGTTGCTTTGTCCGCAACTTATGCAAAATCTATTGCCATCAGGATTGAAGGGATTTGAGCAATTGGGATTTTGGCAGATTTGCATAACAAGCTGGAGAACACATCTTGTCCAAAGTAAGCCCCAATATTATCGAATTAAAAACAGATATTTAGAGATGTCTAGACAACCAAACAAGAATATTTGTTCATTTGCGCTTACCTCTTCCAAACGCGGTAAGACAGATGAAGAGACTTTATTTACTTGTTTATCTGTGTTTGGCTGTCTTTAGATATGAATATATATGCGCGCACAGATTTCCCTTATAAAAATAATATTAATCCAAAGTCGTTGATTTTGTCAACTGCCTGAGACGATGCGAGTGAAAGTCGCAAATACAGAAAGACCTCGCTTCCATTCCTCTCTCCTATGAGGAGAGAGGCTTTGAAACCCCCATTCCCGATGTTCGGAAGGGAGGAGAGGGGGGTTAGGTCTGTGCGTCTAATCTAATATCCAAACATCCTCTTAGTCAAAGGTTAAGGTTCGCATCATAATTAAGAAAGATTACGCGCTTACTCAGAAAAACACTTCAATGAGCCAAACTGCTTTAAATTTAGTTGCAATATCTATCTTTTTGATGACTTTATCGGTGCTGCTGGGACCATTGGTCAATTTATCGCCAGCAGTACCTGCGATCGCTACTTTTGCTATTTTAGGAATCGCCACCCTAGATTCTTTCAGCTTGCAAGGCAAGGGAGGTTCTCTATTTTTAGATTGGATTGCGGGTTTTTCAAGCGAACATCGCGATCGCATTGTCCACCACGAAGCCGGACACTTCCTCACCGCTCATTTGCTAGGTATTCCAGTCACGGGCTATACTCTGACAGCTTGGGAAGCTCTGAAGCTGGGACAAGCAGGACTTGGTGGCGTTACCTTTGATGATGCTGAATTAGCTTTGCAACTCGAACAAGGTAAAATCACGGCGCAAATGCTGGATCGCTACTGTACTATTTGGATGGCGGGTATTGCTGCTGAAGCTTTAGTTTTTAATAATGCTGAAGGTGGCGCTGATGATAAAAACAAGCTGGCAGAAGTATTGAGAAAATTGGGTTTTCCTGCATCAAGTTGCGATCAGAAACAGCGTTTTTGCCTGCTGCAAGCGAAAAACCTACTGCAAGAGAATTGGTCTAGTTATGAGGCTTTGGTGTCAGCGATGCGACAACGGGCTTCGGTGAGCGAGTGTGAGAATGCGATCGCACTCAGCACCAAACTTCAAGAAGGAACAGCTTGAAGATGTGACGCCAATAAGTAGTCGCAACTAACGACACGGTTACGCCCTGTGGCTTTAGCTCTTAAAAGGTATTGATCGGCACGATTGAGCAGACTGATGCCATTAGCATCATCTTCCGGTTGCAGAGAGGCGGTACCTAGGCTAATCGTGACGTTGATAGCCAGTTGATTGTTAATCACAAATGGTTGTTCGTTGACAATGCGATTGAGACGACGCGCCACTACGAGTGCTTCGTCGCCATTGCTGTTACCGAGAATAATCACGAATTCTTCACCACCGTAGCGGAAGGGAATGTCTTGACCGCGCAAATTGTTCCGCAGACGAGTAGACAGCAATTGCAGGAGGCGATCGCCGACTAAATGCCCGTAGGTATCGTTAACATTCTTAAAAAAGTCTACATCTAAGATAATCAAACTTAAGGGATTTCCCTGAGTACGTGCTTTTTGAAGAAGCCAGGGTAAATCCCTTTCTAAAGCACGGCGATTATTCAATTGTGTCAACGAATCTACATTGGCGATCGCTGACAAAACATCATTTGTGTGGATTAGATCCCGGTATTTTTGCGCTTTGCGAAAGCCGACCGTCAATTGAGCTAGTATTAGGCGATGGTTGGCAGACAATTCAGACGACTTATGAGCTGCTTTTTCCTCTGGAATTTGCCAAATATAAGCATCAGCACCTTGCCGTAGCGCGGTGGAAGTTATCTCCAAATCCCACTCCCAACCATACTTACTTCGGAGAGTGAGTTGCTCTAGACGATCCTCCAAAAGAATACAGTATATGCAGGATAGCTTTGTCTGGTTTTTCAGCCAACAGCATAATTCCATGCTGCCATCTAGGCTAGCCTGCACAAGTATTATATCCGGCGGCGTAATTTGAATGAGCGACACCGCCTGATTCAGATTGGCGATAACTTCAACGCTAAAAGCGGTTGCATCACGGATCTGATCTGGAAGTGTCGCCAGAAAGTTATCACTTCCAAAGACCAGAATAGAAATATTCATTGCTTTGCCTTTTGCCCTTATTCAATATCAACAGTAGAACCCTGGTAAAACTTGTTGAGATTCCGTGCTATTACTGAATATGCCTGGATTTTTGGCAAGGGCTGTTACCTAATATTTTATTGTCTTACCAATAGATATATAAGAAACTGCCAACTTTTATCACCTCTTAATACTTTACCTTGAGTACAGTGGCAGGAACCTCAACTTCTGATACCCACTGTCTGCTCTCACATCGATTTTTTAAACAGTAAAAACACTGAATAATCTTCTGACATGTAAAATTTTTCCTGTAATTTCCAGGTGTTATATACCTTAGATAATTGCCAAAATAAAAGATTCATGCTTCTGATAACATGAGACGGGAAAATTATTTTCTGACTATAAACTAAGTTTATATTTTATTGGTATTACAAGGATTTGCAATCTGCCTAATTGCTCCGTAAAAACCGAGGCATATTATAAAGATTAACAATTTTATAT
>CAXTNZ010000362.1:0-5354 GCA_964245695.1 uncultured bacterium
CCCCTGCCCCCGTGCCCCCCTGCTGCCTTAATGATAAGTCTTCAACCGGACATGATATAACTGGGGTAATTTATGATGCCTAGTTTTTTGTTCGCTCAAAATTTACGCTAACACTTCTTTTTTGTCGAAAGTCCAAGTATGCAAGAAGTCTAATAAACCTCACCTGAAAATACGGTAAAGTTTAAACGTTTGAGAGATATTTCATGACTCCGACATTCAATGCTTGCAGATTTCAACTTGACACCATCTCAAGACACAATTCGCGAAAATCATCGCCGCGCGCTTCAAAATTAGGATATTGGTCAAAACTCGCACAAGCAGGAGATAGTAGCACTACAGAGGCTTGATATGTGAGTGCTAATTCAGGCGATCGCTTTACAGCTTTTTCCATTGTTTCCACAATTTCATAATTAGCATACCCTACCTCTTCTAGGCGTTTGGCAAAACTTGGTGCGGCACTACCTATCAGTAATACTGCGGCTGCTTTCGCCTTAATTTTTGCCAGCCACGCCGTGTCATCTCCGGTTTTGGCTTCGCCACCTGCAATCAAAATTGCTGGACTTTTCACCGATGCTAAACCAACTTCCGCAGCGTCGTAGTTAGTCGCTTTGCTGTCGTTGATAAAATCGATATTTTTCCAAGTGCAGATATGTTCAAGGCGATGGGGAACGCCAGGGAATTCACGAATAGCATGAGAAATGGCATCTTTATTTATTCCCGCCAACCGCGCCGCTGCTACCGACATTAGCAGATTTTGCTGATTGTGTTCGCCTACCATCCGCAAAGCTGTAACTTCAACGATTTTTTGGGGTGCTGAGTTGTTTAATTCCACAACCCAGTTATCTTCTATATAAAAGCCGCGATCGCCAATCAGATTATCTTTACCTTTAACACTTGTCCAATAGGCATTTTGCCAATCACTTTCACCCACCTTTCTTAGGTGTGCATCATCGCCATTAATCACTTGCATTTCCGAATGGTGCAACAGCTTGGCTTTGATGTTGTAGTAATTCTCTAAGGTTTTATGACGAGCAAGATGATCCGGCGTAAAAGTTGTCCAAATGCCGATGCGGGGAGCAACAGACATAGAAGATTCTATTTGATAGCTGCTAAGTTCAGCAATCACCCATTCCGGAGGTTGTTCGGCTAGTGCTACTTCGCAAGCAGCAAAGCCGATGTTACCACAGGCGGGGGCATCAAATCCTGCGGCTTGAAAAATTGCTGCGACCAAGGCGGTAGTAGTAGTTTTACCATTTGTGCCAGTAATTCCCACCCAAGGAATTGATTGCAAATGTCGCCAAGCGAGTTCCATTTCGCCAATAGTTTCAATCCCCAATTCTCGCGCCTTTATTAATATAGGAATATCCCAAGGCACGCCAGGACTAATGACAATTAATTGTGGTAAATCAGAATCATTTAATTCCAGAGAGTACCCGACTTTAACAGTTATTGATAACGCGGCAAGTTCTTGTTGCTGTTGAAGGAGGTTGTTTGAGGTGTTGCGATCACTAAGCACCACCTCCCAACCTTCCCTTTTTAACAATCTCGCCGCAGCAACACCGGACTTTCCCAATCCAATTACATGAGCTTTGGACATAGACTGTAGCAGTTATCCCTGGTTAAGTCTAATTATATTAGCGTTTCTTTGCACAATTTACACCCTTTTTTGTAGACTTATGTTACAAATTTTTTACGACCGCACCAAAATCCGCCAAAACACGTGCATGATTGCGAAGTAATCCGAGCAAATGTAACCGATTGCGTTTGATTTCTGGATTGGAGTCCATGACTAAAACGCTTTCTGGACCATCAAAAAAGTTGCTGACGGCAGAAGCAATTTTTTCGAGTGCTGTTACTAACTGCCTATAGTTTCGCGATCGCTTTGCGGCTTCGGTTTCTGGCACTAACTGAATTAAACCATCTAGCAACGCTTGTTCTGAGACTTTTTGGAATAGTTCTGGATTTACCACAGCCGTGGGGTTAAGCTGTGTTGTATCCAAATCACCTTGCGCTGCTAAACGAGTTGAACGATTGACGGTTTCGTAGATTTTATCTAATGTGCCGTCGTTGCGAATTTCTTGCAAGAATAAAGCGCGAGCGCGTACATCCAACAAATCTTTTAAAGCGCGTTCTGCATATTCTGGATCGTTTTCTCCCAATACTGCATTCACTAAGTCATAATCTATTGACTTTTCTTCTTGCAACAGCGTGCGAACACGTTGTAAGAAAAAGTCTTTTAATGCCGTACTTAACTTGACACTATCTTTGTTGTAAGCTGTGGCGAAATTACTTGCTATTGACTCGATTAATTGTTGTAAATTAATCGCCAAATTTCCCAACCAAGTAATATTAACTATCGCATTTGCGGCTCTTCGCAAAGCAAAGGGATCAGATGAACTCGTGGGTATCATTCCCAAGCCAAAGATGCTTACCAAGGTGTCCAGCCTGTCTGCTAAACCGACAATCTGACCTGTGAGGGTTTGGGGTAAATTATCACCTGCACCTTTTGGTAAATAATGCTCAAAAATTGCTGTTGCGACTTCTGGAGATTCGCCACTTTTAGCCGCATATTTTTCTCCCATGATGCCCTGCAATTCAGGGAATTCATACACCATTTGGCTGACCAAATCTGCTTTACAAAGCAAAGCGGCTCTTTGAATGTTATTACTTTCCTCTTGACTTAATTGCAGTTGTGCGGTAATAGCTTCGGCATTTTTACATATTCTATCTACCTTGGCACGCACAGAACCTAAATCTTCTTGAAAAGTGACTTTTTCCAACTGCGGTAAAAAGCTTTCTAAAGGCTTTTTCAAATCGCTGTCGTAGAAGAATTTACCGTCAGCTAAACGAGCGCGGATAACTCTTTCATTTCCCACAGCAATGATATCTGATTTTGCGGTATCGCCGTTGGAAATTGTCACGAAGTTGGGAAGTAATTCTTTGCTATTTGCAGCTTTGAAGACTGGGAAATAACGTTGGTGACTCACCATAACGGTGGTAATCACTTCCGTGGGAAGTTCTAAAAAATCAGCTTCAAATTTACCGACAACTGCGGAAGGGTATTCTACCAGATTTGTGACTTCCTCTAACAAGTCGGGGTAGATTTCTACATGTCCATTGAGATTTTGCACAGATGCGTGAACTTGCTGTTTAATTGTAGTTGCGCGTTCCGAAGCATCAACAATCACAAAAGCAGAACGTAGCGTGGTAACATAATCACTAGCTTGGGGAATAGTGACTGGTTGTGGATGTAGAACGCGATGAGCGTGGGAGATGCGATCGCTCTTTATCACCTCCGAACCATTATCCAACTCAATCGGCAGCACCGCATCATCCAACAAAGCTACAAGAGTGCGAATTGGACGCGAAAACGTCTTATCTCCATCACCCCAACGCATCAACCGCTTACCTTCGAGTTTGAAAATCCATTGGGGAATAAGTTCCGTCAAGATTTCCGCTACTGGACGACCGGCAGTTTTTTTGCGAACAAAGACAAATTCCCCTTTATCAGTGGGACGAATTTCAAAATCAGCTACATCTACACCTTGCTTTTTCGCAAACCCTGCTGCTGCGGGTGTTGGTTTACCATCTTTAAACGCAGCTTGTGCGGGGGGACCTTTAATTTCTTCTTCTTTGTCTGGTTGCTGCGCTGGTAAATTTGTAATTAACACAGCCAAACGTCGGGGAGTACCGTAAACTTCCACCGCATCGCTTGTCAGGTCGTGTGCTAAGAGACTTTGGGGAATGCGCTGTTTCCACTGCGAGACAGCGCTACTGAGAAAGCTTGCGGGTAGTTCTTCTGTACCGACTTCTAATAAAAAATTAGTCATTCGCGGATCATAAACGCACTAATTTCAACAGTTTACCTTGCTCCTTCGCGATCGCGATGTATTCGATGCGTGGAGAATTGGTATCAGAGGATGTTTGAAGTTCACTTTAGTACTTTTGGTGACAGCGCACGAGCGAAACGATTTCTTTTTTTTGCGATCGCGTTGAGCTAAGTTTATTTATAGCGCTTTTCTTCTCCTCTCCTTTATAAGCAGAGGGGTGTCCGGAAACGGACGGGGTGAGGTTTTATCTACCTCACTCAACCGAGAAACGCTATCTTAAATATTTCCGGGACAGTAATCAAGTAAAGTCAGAGTGGACAATTTCAGTCATATTGACTCGATTCACACTTGTCCATTGAGGTGTATCTATGATTCATCGGATTCTGGCTAGCAGTCGTCAATTGATTCTCTTAGCGGTTATTTGTTCGTTTATCGCTTCGGTTACGGTTTTACTTTATGGTGTGATTCAAACAGGTAATGCGATCGTGCAGGTATTACATGATGGTGCAGTATCTAGTAAAGGAGCAAAAAAACTAGTTGTATCGCTAGTTGAAGTAATTGATATGTTTTTACTCTCAACTGTATTTTATATTACAGCGTTAGGGCTGTACGAATTATTTATTGACGATCGCATAAATGTACCAGAATGGTTGGAAATTCACAATATAGACGACTTAAAAGGCAAGTTAATCAGCGTGATTATAGTAGTGTTAAGTGTATTGTTTTTAGGGCAAGCTGTAACCTGGTCAGGTAATGCTAATTTTTTACCTTTTGGTGCTAGTGTTGCCTTAGTAATTGCTTCATTAACCTACTTTTTGAGCGCACAGCATAAGAATTACAAGAAATAATTACATGCGATCGCATTGTATTGAGATGCGATCGCATTGTATGGGGACGCTATCGCACCAGCGGCGCCACTCTAAGAAAGCAATAAAGTCTAGAACTTGCTGAAGTGCTTCTTTTGGTATGTGTTTCAGTTTCTGGACAATTGGCAATACCCTGCAATGCCATAACAGACCGACGTTATGCCATAACAGACCGACGTTATGCCATAACAGACCGATGTTATGCCATAACAGACCGATGTTATGCCATAACAGACCGATGTTATGCCATAACAGACCGATGTTATGTTAATGCGTCCCCCAGTGCATTAAACTTCGTTATAACTCTTAACTTGCACATTTTAGAACCGTTATACAGTAAGGCTTTAAGTAAAATTAACGTAGGGTGTGTTAGCGAAGCTTAACGCACCATCGATAATCCAAGGTGCCGTACTCTCGTCTAACGCACCCTACAATTTAAATTTTTTAACTATCTAATATTGCAGTATGCAATCCGAAATCTTCGTAAAAGGAAATGAAGATAAGTAAAAGATAAAATACTTGCTATGTGGTTAATACAACTGTTTCTGTGAACAATAGGAGACATTTAACCACCTGATATTATACCAACGGCGTAATCCCTATAAACTGCGTAGACCGCCTCCCCATAAAAATATTCACACCCTTGTCCCCCCTGTCC
>CAXTNZ010000363.1:0-5259 GCA_964245695.1 uncultured bacterium
ATCCCCCTCATCTCCCTCCGAAACCCTCATCCCCCTCATCTCCCATTAAGCGGTTCCAGCCACTACTGAATTTTTACTCAATAATTCCACAGCTGCTTGATATTGCAAATCAGCTTCTGTACCAATCTGTTCGCGGGTAATTGGCTGTTGGGGAATCTCTTTGTCTGGCTTAATACCCAATTTATTAATATCTCGGTGGTTAGGAGTTTCGTACTTAGCAATTGTTACCGCCAAGCCAGAACCATCCGACAATTCAAATAAGGACTGGATTAAGCCTTTGCCAAAGGTAGTTTCTCCTACCAGTTGGGCACGACTGTTGTCTTGCAGTGCGCCGGCAAGAATTTCACTGGCGCTGGCAGTTCCTTGATTAACTAAAATCACCAGTGGATCTTTTGTTAGCGCTGGACCAAAGGCTTCAAAGCTGCCTTGAATACCTTGTCGGTTAACTGTGTAAACGATTGTGCCTGAATCAAGCCACATGCGGGCAATTTCAATTCCTGATTGCAACAGCCCACCAGGATTATTTCGCAAATCTAGAATGTAGGCAGCAGCGCCTTTTTTTTCTAGACTAGAAATAGCGTGTGCCAGCTCCATTGAGGCATTGGCATTAAACTGAGTTAGGCGAAGGTAGCCAATCGGCTTACCCTGGGCGGAAGAATGTAATTCTGCCACTACAGGGTTAAGAGCAATGCGATCGCGCATTACTCTAATTTCCTTTTCTCCCTCTTTGTCTCGTTCTATGAGCAAAGTGACGAGACTACCAGTCGGTCCGCGCATTCTAGCAGCCGATTCGTCAAGGGTGAGGTTTTCCGTGGAGACACCCTCTATTTTGAGAATGCGATCGCGTGGTCTAATTCCTGCTTTTTCTGCTGGTGAACCTGCGATCGGAGCCACTACTTCCAATTTACCAGTCTGGGAATTGAGCGCAATTTGCAATCCTACGCCCGTCAGTTCACCAGAAGTATTTACCTGTAAATTGCGGTACTGCTCCGGGTCTAAAAAGCGTGTAAAAGGGTCGTCGAGGCTCTTGAGCATCGTTTGAACTGACTCATAAGCGGCTTCGCTGTTTTTGAGCGGCTTCTGCAAAACCTTTTGCCGCACCGCCGCCCAGTTTTGATGATTAAATGTCTCATCCAGATAAGTGCGATTGACAATTCGCCATACTTCTGATACCAGTTTTTGTTCATCCGTCAAAGCCGCCGCTGGTTGGGCGAGTAGTCCTAACGCCAAGCAAAACGCCACTAGCAGTGACAATCCAACCCGAAAAACCTTTTTGTCCATGAAGCCCATTTTGAATTTCACTCGTAACCAAAATTGCCAAAAATAGCTTAATTGCCTTCTTGTTGATGAAATCTATCTCTCGACTATGTTACTTTTTTTATAGAAGTGGAGCATTGCTCTCATCAAGTTGTTTAGGCAAATGATGACAGTACATCTCCTTTTGAAAACGATAAGATCTACTTTGTGTCCACCATCGTTGGTGTTGAGGTGCAAAGAGAACGCAATATATTCCCTCTTGGTAGAGTGTTAAGTTTCTTAACAACTCTTATTACTCTGACGGATAACAAGCAAACGGGTGAACTGCTCTTTGCTACAATCCCAAAACCCCTAATTGGGATACAAGTCTGAGGGGCGCGCCAGAAGAGCAGGCAGAGGAGAGTTTCTCTTTTGCAGCGAAGGCTTAGAAGCTGCCGCTCAGAACTTCGGGAGATTTATCAACAGCAATCGACTTCTAGGAACTTGAGATTGTATGGCTAACGTTTACGACTGGTTTGAGGAACGCTTGGAGATTCAAGCGCTGGCTGAAGACGTCACCAGCAAGTACGTCCCTCCCCACGTCAATATCTTCTACTGCTTGGGTGGCATTACCCTGACGTGCTTTCTCATCCAGTTTGCCACTGGATTTGCGATGACGTTTTACTACAAGCCGACAGTAGCTGAAGCTTACTCCTCCGTGGAGTACATAATGAACGAAGTAAGCTTCGGCTGGTTAATTCGCTCTATCCACCGCTGGTCTGCCAGCATGATGGTGCTGATGATGATTTTGCACACCTTCCGGGTTTACCTGACCGGTGGGTTCAAAAAGCCCCGCGAATTAACCTGGGTAAGTGGTGTCATCCTAGCTGTGATTACCGTTTCCTTTGGTGTAACGGGCTACTCCCTACCTTGGGACCAAATAGGCTACTGGGCGGTAAAAATCGTTAGCGGTGTACCAGAAGCAATTCCGGTAGTCGGCGTTTTGATTTCCGACTTGTTGCGTGGTGGTTCTAGCGTCGGTCAAGCTACGCTGACACGCTACTATAGCGCCCACACCTTTGTATTACCTTGGTTAATTGCGGTCTTCATGCTGTTTCACTTCTTGATGATCCGCAAGCAAGGTATTTCCGGTCCTTTGTAAACTAAGTTATTAGCGCTCAAAGTAATAGTTGTCAGCTGCAAGATAGAGTTGTTTGTTTTAAACTTATGAGAAATAAGAAACATATGACACATAAGCGACAAAAAACAAACACTCGCATCTTAAGCTGAAAGGTAATGCTTAATAGCTAATAACTTTCACAAATGCTTTAACTCAACTTAAGCAGGAGAGCACATAAAAAATGGGAACACACAAAAAACCAGATCTTAGCGATCCTACGTTAAGAGCTAAACTCGCCAAAGGCATGGGTCACAATTACTACGGCGAACCAGCTTGGCCTAACGACTTACTGTACGTCTTCCCCATCGTGATCATGGGAAGCTTCGCTTCTATTGTGGCGCTATCCGTGCTAGATCCCGCCATGACAGGTGAACCAGCAAATCCCTTCGCCACGCCGTTGGAAATTCTGCCGGAGTGGTACTTGTATCCGGTATTCCAGATTTTGCGAACGGTTCCTAACAAACTCTTAGGAGTATTTGCGATGGCTGCCGTACCCCTGGGGCTGAGTCTCATTCCCTTTATTGAGAACGTTAATAAGTTCCAAAATCCCTTCCGTCGTCCAGTTGCAACCACGCTGTTTTTGATTGGTACTGCCGTCACCCTGTGGCTGGGTATTGGTGCTACCTTCCCAATAGATAAATCCTTGACCTTGGGATTGTTCTAAATCAGCCACCAAGAAGCGCTATGACGCCTGTGAATTTCAAGAGCAAGTGCAGATGGATGTGCTACTTCTTGAAAAATAAACAGGCGTCAATTTTAGTAATCCAGGTTGCATCTTGGATTTTAAATTTTGGAGTGAAAATGGTATTCCAAAATCTAAAATTTGTAAATAACAACAGATACAAACATTTTCACTCATTTATATTCAAGTCACGGTCAATGCTTAGCATAATGCAGCAAGACCATCTGGCGGTGAAGAGCGATCTTAAGCTTCTGAACCAGGTGCAACAATGGTTTGAGCAATTTTGTCTGCAACACTTGTCTGAGCTAAGCTGGTCAGAAAGCCAACTTTATCGCCTCAACTTAGCATTAGCAGAAGGCTTTACAAACGCGGTTCGTCATGCTCATCATGCTTTGCCGCCGGAAACAACCATTGAGATTGATGTTTCTCTTTGGATTGACCGACTGGAAATTAGAATCTGGGATCATGGAAAACCATTTAATCCCGATGCGATAGTAGAGCCAGAACCGGGTACTTTGCAAGTAGGGGGGTATGGGTGGTTTCTCCTGCGGCGCTTGGCTGACAGCGTTAATTACGAACGTGGTGCGGATGGGAGAAATTGTCTGCTCATCGTCAAGTATGGTCAAAAAGGGCAGCAGTAGACGCTTTCATAAATTAGAAGCTCAAGTAAGAAGTGGGAAGCGCACAGCAGTGTAGGAGAAGAATGCCTTCCCCGCTGCCCCTAATATTACTGTTGATACGTATATACGCCGCGCCACTAGAAAAATACTGAATTTTGCTTATTTTATTGTAAAAACTTCAAAAATAATTTTGTATAAAAAAAAAGTAATAAATACCGTAAAGACAGCATTCGAGTTGCAGTTGCTCGTTTGTTAGGATTTGGCAGCGAGAGACTACGCACGAAGCGAAAACTGCCATCTGTTAACGAACAGCAGTATTGGAACCTTAAGAAAAAATTTAATAATGACTTTAAAGTCATAAAAACTGGCGCGAAGCGCTTTTACTTCATCACTCTATGTCAATTTTTTATTTTCATGCCATTTAGTGCTTAAAGAGATAGAGGGGATAACAGACAAGATATGACTAAGACAGCCCTAATTACAGGAATTACTGGTCAAGATGGCTACTATCTCAGCCATTTGCTCCTCAACCGGGGTTATCGAGTTGTGGGATTAGTACCGCCGCACCGACAACCAAATTTGGCGAAATTGGGAACTTTGGCACAGCGCTTAGAAATCTACACGGTTGACTTAACAGACAGTCTGGCGCTGTTGACAGCAGTTGAACAACTGCGTCCCCAAGAAATTTACAATTTGGCAGCTCCGAGTTTTGTACCGGATTCTTGGAACGATCCTCTGGGAACCCTTGATTTGATTACTGGTACAGCAACTAGACTATTAGAAGCGGTGCGCCAAGTTGGTTTGTCTACGCGATTTTATCAGGCAAGCAGTTCCGAAATGTTTGGGGATGTCTCTGTTTCGCCACAAGATGAGGAAACCCCCTTTCGTCCCAAAAATCCCTATGCAGCGGCAAAATTGCACGCTCACTGGACAATGGTGCATCATCGACAGCGCTATGGTCTATTTGCTTGTAGTGGAATTTTGTATAACCACGAGTCTCCTCTACGCGCACCTCAATTTGTCACCCGCAAAATTTCCTTGGCGGCTGCATCGATTAAATTGGGTTTAACCAACAGCATGGAAATGGGCAACTTAGATGCCAAACGCGATTGGGGCTTTGCAGGGGATCACGTTGAAGCCATGTGGCGGATGTTACAGGTTGATGAGCCAGAAGAATACGTGATTGGCACAGGTAAGCTGCACAGTGTTCGGGAGTTGGTTAGCACAGCTTTTGAGTGTGTGGAACTGGATTGGAAGCGCTATGTAGTCATCAACCCCGATTTGCTGCGACCAGATGAACATTTTCAACTAGTTGCCAACCCAACCAAAGCTAAAAATAAACTTGGCTGGGAACCTCAAGTTAGCTTTGAGGAACTTTTAGAAAAAATGGTACAAACAGATTTAGAGCGTTTGCAAAGCGGTGCAATTGCACCTGCTGCATTCTCACCGCGAGTATGATCTGGGGACTGGGGACTGGGGAAACAAGGGGGAGAAGGAAGAATGTATTCGATTCTCAATGCCCAATGCCCAATGCCTAATGC
>CAXTNZ010000364.1:0-5234 GCA_964245695.1 uncultured bacterium
ACCTCACACATATCACGGGGGTACTGACGCTTTGTTCTACAATTGATTGGCTGTTGCCGACTCTGCGTCCGGAAGTTTGGGCATGTATTTTGTTAGCGCTGATGGTGGCGGAGTGGCTGCAAAGCGTTGGTGAAGGAATATGGCGACGTAGTGCATGGCACATCGGTTTAGGACTAGCGGTAATTAGCTATTTACTACTTTGGGTGAATGCTTCCGCGTCTTGGACTGGCGCTATTATCAACAATCAGAATTGGGGATTAATTTGGCTAATTACGCCTATCACTCTCACGGGAATTGCTAGCCGCACCTCTGCACCGCGCCGCATTACCAGCAGTTTCTTGAGCGTCCTGACATTGTTAGCTGCCCAGTTACTTATTTTACCGTTACTAGGAACCAGATTAATCGGTTTGGGTATGGGTGCGGCTCTCATGTTTGCCAACACGCGCTATTTGCGAAACAATCAATCTGCGGGAACTACGGTAGGTTTCGCTCTGAGTTTCATTGCTGTGTTGCTGTGGGATGGCGTGTTTGGTTTACCGCACCTGTTGCTTGAGGGTTGGTTTGTCGTGGGAGCGATCGCTATCTTTAGTTTATGGCTAGTTCACAAAACGCTGATTCGTCGAGGTGAAGAATTAGCAGCTATATATGCAGTTGTAACTGATAAGTGGGCGATCGCATTATGTGGCTTTGAGTTGTTGAGTCTAACTCTGCACTCGCTGCTTGTTTACAAAAGCTTTGCTACTCCCGGATTTTTCTACTTAAGTTCGATCACGATAACTTTAGCCGCAATTGCCTATCGTAGTTGGCGACAACCGACAAATTGGGCATTTTATGGCATCGGTTGGTGTCTGGAATTGTTGATAGCCGAGGTGTTGGGGTTTGGCGAACGTTCAATAATTAATATAGCGATCGCTAACATCGCCTTGGGTTTAATAACTCAACTTTTAGGCGAGTGGTGGCGACGGCGACATAAATTAGAACAAATGCCCAGTAGTTTCCACATACTACCACTAATATATGGCGCATTTAGTGTACTGCTGCGTTTAGACACCTTTACTGAGTGGACAGGTTTATGTTCCTTAGGCGTGGCGTTGATTATTATTGGCGTGGGGCGACGCCACCAAGATTTAAAACCACTGCTTTACTTAGGACTTATTGGCGTATCAATTTCTGCCTATGAACTGTTGTTTTATCAAATGTCACAAGCTTCCGGAGGTGCTTGGGGTGATAAATTGATTGCCATGTCAGCTTTGGGCGCAAGCATCATGTATGCTTATCGTATACTGTCCCCTTGGCTAATCAACTATTTACGTCTTACTCCCCAAGAACTAAAAGGAATTGCCCATTTTCACTGGGCTGGGAGTAGCTGCTTATTGATGGCAGCCATTACCGCACCGATTCAAGTTAATCGCCTTGTAGGATTAGCAACAGGCATATTTTTGATTCGCTATGCCATCTTTCAAGGACGGCGTTCCCCAGCTTCTTCAGTTTCCCGCCTTTGGGGCATCGCAACAGACGAAATCTGGGTTTACCTAGGTTTATTAGAATTTGCTCTTATCCGAATTTATTGGCGCGAAACTGCGATAGGACAGTTATTGACTGGAGTTTTAGTTCCTTGGAATGGGGCGATCGCTTGCGTAGTTGCCTATTTTCTCTATATATTACCTTGGGGGAGTTGGGGCTGGTCGAAAAAACCTTGGCAACGAGCTGCATACATAGTTCCACTGATAATTTTATGGGAAACCAGACTGCAAATATACCCAATCACTATAGCGATCGCAGCTGCATTCTACATCTTCCTCGCCAAGATTAGTGAAAACATCCGTTTTACCTATATCAGTGTGGCATTAATTGATTGGGCGTTGTTCCGCTGGTTTTGGGACTTACACCTCACCGATACTTTGTGGTACATCACACCAGTGGCATTATCACTGCTATATATTGCCCAAGTAGATCCTGATTTAAGGCTGCCAAAATTTAAAGTACCTCGCCACTACTTGCGGCTGCTAGGCAGTAGCATAATATGTGGGTGGGCAATATTATTTCATCAAGACACAGCACTGATACCGGGAATTTTCAGCCTCATCGCCATATTTGCGGGATTAGGTTTGCGCGTGCGGGCTTTTCTCTACGTCGGTACAGCCACTTTTTTCATTACTAGCGTTTATCAACTAGTAATTTTCAGCTTGCGCTATCCCTTTTTAAAATGGGTTGTTGGCTTACTAGTTGGTATCGTGCTGATTTCAATTGCCGCCAACTTTGAAACCCGCCGCACTCAAATAAATTCCCTACTTCGTAATACTAGTGATGAATTCCAAGAATGGCAATAAAAATGACCTCTAGAAGCTGGTCTTGCTAAGCATTCACCTGTCCCTCCCCTACGCTTGGGAGGGAAGTCTTTGACGAAGCCTCAAAGACACCTTCTAGAGGTTTGTTTATTACGGGTAATTGAGCGGAAATGATATAACTCCTCACTCTAATACAATGACTTAATCCACTCCCATTCCTGCACTAAACCCTCTCTGAGGGAGACTTGCGGTTGATATCCCAAAATTTTATGCGCCTTCGATACATCCGCCGCCGTATGACGCGCATCTCCCATCGCTTTTTCAATGTGGTTTCTTTTGATGGGTTTGTCAACAATTTCTTCCATTGTGTCTAGCACTTCTGTTAACACCACCCTGCTACCACCGCCAATGTTGAAAATTTCGCCCACGGCTTCGGGTACTTTGGCGGCGGCTAAATTGGCGGCTACAGCATCACTAATAAATGTATAGTCCCGCGTTTGCTGTCCATCGCCGTAGATAGGAATCGCCTCATCCTGTAAAATGGATTTAAAAAACTTATGAAAAGCCATATCTGGGCGCTGTCTCGGACCATAAACTGTGAAATAACGTAACGCTACAAACGGCACACCAAAGTTTTTGTGATACAGTCCACATAACGATTCAGCTGCTAGCTTGGTAATGCCGTAAGGCGAAACCGGTTTGGGACACATTTGTTCGTGGGTGGGTAGAGTTTCTGCATCACCATATACGCTAGAGCTAGAGGCAAATACTAACCTTTTGAGGTTTTTAGCATCCTTTGCCGCTTCCAGCAAAACTTGCGTGGCGTTAATATTCCGTTCGGTGTAAGCGCGGAAAGCTTGTCCCCAACTAGCACGTACTCCTGCTTGCGCCCCCTGATGGTAAACTACCTCCACATCTTTAAGGAGTGTTTGCCAATCTAAAACCTGGATATCTCCTTCAATTAATTGAAAGCCTGGTGACGAGTGTAAGTGTGCAACATTCTTGCGCTTTAAAGCTGGATCGTAGTAATCGTTTAATTCATCAATTCCGATTACTTCTTCTCCTTGTTTTAAAAGCGCTTCTGCCAGATGAGAACCAATAAACCCTGCGGACCCCGTTACGATAATTTTAGCCATGTTCTGTAATTTTTTGATATCTTTTTAATCTGAATATTCACAAGTTAATCTTTGCATCCTGGTAAAAGCCAATATTTTCCGATTTTTTCAATAATTTGAACGTAAAAATCATTACTGTAAAATACTTAAAACCTGTACTGTTTGTCCAAATACATCAGTATATATGTTGAGGTTATGATATAATCAAAAATCCATAAATATACTATTAAAGTAAGTTTAACAGTGCCAAAAAATAAATCTAAAATCAGTAGATACCGCTGGTGTAATACTAAGTACTGAGTGCAGAACGATTGTCAGAACACTAGCTTGGCAGAAAATGAAAGATATTCAGCAAGTAACACCTAGGAAATAAGCTGTGAAGCCGCTAATAAAAAGGCGCAGTCAGGAAAAGCGGTTCTTTTTAATTTTTATTGGGAATGTTGAATTCCTGATTCAAGGGCTTGCATCAGCATCAGAATTGGTGAAAAAATTGATTTACGAAAAGACTTAAGTAATTTTCGCGGGAGCAAGGGACGCAAGAGGAAAGAGCGTGAAAGTTTTAGTTGTTGGTAATGGGGGGCGGGAACATGCTCTAGCATGGAAACTGCTGCAATCTAAGCAAGTTGAGCAAGTTGTGTGTGTGCCGGGAAATGGTGGTACGGCAAGTTTAGAACGCTGCCAGAATTTGCCTCTGGGGGTAGATGACTTTGAGGGCATCAGCCGATATGCTTTGGAAAATGACATTTCTTTGGTAGTCGTTGGTCCTGAAGTGCCGTTGGCAAAGGGAATTGCCGACTTTCTCCAAAGCAAAGGTTTGATGGTTTTTGGTCCTAGGAAAGCGGGAGCGCAAATTGAGGCGAGTAAGGCTTGGGCAAAAGCTTTGATGCAGGAAGCGGGGATTCCTACGGCAAAAGCAGCGGTATTTACGGAGGCAAAAGCAGCAAAATTATATGTGAAAGGACAGGGGGCACCAATTGTTGTCAAGGCTGATGGTTTGGCAGCTGGTAAAGGTGTGACGGTGGCGGCAACGGTGTCACAAGCACAGGCGGCAATTGATGCAATTTTTCAGGGACAGTTTGGCAGCGCTGGGGAATTTGTCGTTATTGAAGAATGTTTGACTGGACAAGAGGTGTCGGTTTTAGCGTTGACAGATGGGTTAACAATTCGTTCTTTGCTGCCGGCTCAGGATCATAAGCGGATTGGTGAGGGCGATACGGGAGATAATACTGGTGGGATGGGAGCTTATGCTCCAGCACCGATCGCTACACCCGCTTTGATGGAACGCATTCAAAAAGAAGTATTAGAAAGAGCGATCGCTACTCTGAAAACTAAAAACATTGACTACCGAGGAGTTCTCTATGCTGGGTTGATGATTGCGCCAGATGGCGATTTTAAAGTTTTGGAATTTAACTGTCGCTTTGGCGATCCGGAAACCCAAGTAATTCTACCACTGTTGGAAACACCCCTGGAAGAGTTGATGCTTGCCTGCGTGCAGCAGCGTCTAGGAGAAATGCCGCCAATAGCCTGGTCTTCTGGGGCATCTGCTACTGTCGTCGCCGCAGCAGGCGGTTATCCGGGGACATATGAGAAGGGGAAGGTAATTACCGGCATTGAACAAGCAGAAGCAGCTGGAACTAGTGTATTTCATGCTGGTACGAAGTTGAACCAGCAGCAAGTGGTGACAGATGGCGGTCGAGTGTTAAATGTCACAGGCATAGGAGAAAATTTTGAAAGCGCGATCGCCCAAGCATACGCAGGAATCAAATGCATTCACTTTGAGGGAATTTATTATCGGCGCGATATCGGTCATCGAGTTAAGAAAGAAGAGGGG
>CAXTNZ010000365.1:0-5220 GCA_964245695.1 uncultured bacterium
CCCCATTCCCCTCTCTATTCATGAAGGACACTTCCGACATTGATGACATCGATCTGATGGCTGAACGCTTAGAATCCCTCAAAGCTGGAATTTTGGGTGGTTTATCTCTTTGTTTAGCCTTCCTGATTACTACTTTTCTTAACAATCTGCTATTTGCCAAGTATTTCCTCGCACTTAGCATTCTCAAGCTGAATACCCAGGATTGGCGTTGGTGGGTAAGCGGAGGTTTAGCTGGCTTTTGTGGCTTGCTATTTGGTGTCACCTACCGCTATATCGTGCGCGAGGATGAAAATCCGCAACTCAAAACTGGGGGAGTGCTTGCTTTTGGCTTGGTGCGAGGCTTAACTCAGGTGGATATTGGGCTTTGTTGTTTCAGCACGGTTTTGCCTTTTGTCGTGCTGGGTGTCGAGAGTGTTGTTTGGTTTGCAATGGCGGCGATCGCACTCGATACAGCCATGCAACTCGGCTGGATTAAATTATTTCCGTCAACTTGAGTTTAATACAACCTGCTGGGCAATACTTCTTGGTGGCTAATATGAAGAGATCGCCTAATTATGATAACTGAGATATCCTCCTATTTTTTGATAATCGATTTAGAAGCTACTTGCTCTGATGACGGCAGTATTCCTCGTCATCAAATGGAAATAATTGAAATCGGTGCGGTGATGCTCAATCGAGCAACATGGAAAATTGATTCGGAGTTTCAGCAATTTATTCAACCTGTGAGAAATCCACAATTAACAGCTTTTTGTACAGAATTGACAAGCATTTCCCAAAAAGATGTTGAATTAGCCCCGAAATTTACTGAGACAATTTCTCGTCTCCAAGAATGGATTCACTCATTTCCCAAGTATGTTTTCTGTTCTTGGGGAAACTACGATAAAACGCAATTTATTCAAGATTGCAAATATCACAATATTTCTTATCCTTTTGGTTCAGAACACAGAAATATCAAAAAGGAATTTTCCGAATATCTTGGTGTATCGAAAGGATTTGGTATGGCACAGGCTCTACAACAGCTAGGGCTAGAATTGAAGGGTACACACCATCGGGGGATAGATGATGCCCGCAACATTGCCGCTATCTACCGACATATCAACACCAAAAATCTCAGGTGAACAACTGTAAAGTGCCTCTAACGTTTGGTTGATGGAGGTTGCAAAGTAAAAAGCTAGACTGCATAGTAGCGACAGGCAACTGTATGTGTTGAGACTCACAAGTTGAGCCTGTTATTAGCAGAATTTCCGGAGGAAAAATCACATGCAACTACCCAATACTCTCAAAACTCCTTCTTTTCTCCAAAAGCTTCAGTGGGTTGCTGACCCTGTAGGATATATGGAAAGCGCAGCAGCGCAATATCCTGATATTTTCACGGCGGAAATAGTTGGTTTTGGGGACACCTTAGTATTTGTAACCAATCCCCAGGCAATCCAAGAAATTCTCACCAACGACAGAAAGAAGTTTGTAGCCGTCGGTGAGGAAAACAAACTTTTGCAACCCTTATTAGGGGACTATTCAGTCATAATGTTGGAGGGCAACAAGCACAAACGGCGGCGACAAATCTTGATGCCTCCTTTTCACGGAGAGCGGTTGCGAGCCTACGGTGAGCTAATTTGTAATCTGACGGAAAAAGTCTTTAGTCAGTTACCACTGAATAAGCCTTTCTTAGCTCGTACTGCTATGCAAGATATTTCCCTGCAAGTGATATTAGAGGCTGTGTTTGGCTTGTATGAGGGAGAACGTTATCAACAACTCAAACGCTTACTGGCGTTGATTATGGAAAAGTTTAACTCTCCCCTCAGTGCCGGCTTGCTCTATTTCCCCTTTTTGCAAAAAGATTTAGGCGCTTGGAGTCCTTGGGGAAAATTTGTGCGTCAACGGCAACAAATTGATCAATTGCTGTACGCGGAAATTGCCGAACGCCGCCAGCATCCCGATCCAACTCGCATCGATATCCTCTCGTTGCTGATGTCAGCGAAGGATGAAGCGGGTAATTCGATGACGGATCAAGAGTTGCGCGATGAAATGATGACGTTGCTGTTAGCCGGACATGAAACCACAGCATCAACGATGGCTTGGGGATTGTATTGGATTCACCATTTACCACAAGTGCGTGAAAAACTCCTTCAAGAACTGGATACCCTGGGGGAATCCCCTAACCCGATGAGTATTGCGCGGCTGCCTTATCTGAGCGCTGTCTGTAACGAAATTTTGCGGATTACCCCTGTTGCAATAAACACGTTTACCAGAAAAGTGCAAGAACCAGTGGAACTACTGGGACATCGGTTGGAGCCTGGTACGCTAGTAGTTGGCTGCATGTATCTTTTGCATCAACGTGAGGATTTATACCCAAACTACAAGCAGTTTAAGCCAGAGCGCTTTCTAGAACACCAATTTTCTCCCTTTGAATTTATGCCGTTTGGCGCTGGTGCGCGTAGCTGTATTGGCAACGCTTTGGCGATTTTTGAAATGAAGCTAGTATTGGCAACGATACTCTCACGCTATCAACTCAGGCTGGCTGATAATCGACCAGAAATACCTCAGCGGCGGAGTATTACGCTTGCGCCTGCTGGTGGTGTCAAAATGGTAAATACAGGCGATCGCGCGCCTCAAGAATCTCCAC
Organism: uncultured bacterium; assembly: GCA_964245695.1. Lineage (GTDB taxonomy): Bacteria > Cyanobacteriota > Cyanobacteriia > Cyanobacteriales > Nostocaceae > Hassallia. The sequence continues at coordinate 2,624 of CAXTNZ010000365.1, forward strand.
AAATAGCAACAGCAAGGAGTTAAGAATGCAGGGGCGTACTTAGATTTTAATTTTGGAAAACAGTTTGCAAATTCAGGAGGAAATTAGGCAAAACATCTTCCCCCGATAACTCTTTTGGAGCTTCTAAAACTTCTACTTCTTGCCCCTGACGATATATTTCCACTCGGCGGGTTTTTCTATCAATTAACCAGCCGAGTTTAACTTGATTATCCATATATTCTTGCATTTTTTCTTGTGTCTTTTCTAAATCATCGGTCGGTGACATTAACTCTAAAACAAAATCAGGGGCAATTGGCGGAAATTTCTCTTTTTGTTTGGGAGTGAGTGCATCCCATCTTTCTTGTTTTATCCAAGATACATCCGGGGAACGATTTGCACCATTGGGGAGTTTGAAGCCAGTTGAAGAATCAAATACTTTACCTAGCTTAGTTTGGCGATTCCATATTCCAAAATCAGTCACAATTTCAGCATTACAATTTCCGGTTTCTCCTCCAGTTGGTGACATGATAATCAGTTCTCCAAGAGCGTTGCGTTCAAATTTCACATCAGGGTTTTTCCGGCAAAGCTGATAAAATTGCTCTTCTGTTAGTTCAATTACTGGCTTGAGGTTTATGGTAATTGTGTTCATGGGGAGTTAAGAGTTAAGAAACAATCATATATAGCGATTTTAAATTGGGTGCAATACATTAAAGAATTATTGAACCACAGATTAACACAGATTAACACAGATAAAGCTGTACTTCATAAAGGATGAGAACCGCTATATATTGCATTTTATGCTGCCTTTGCTGGTTATGAGATTAACTTTTGAGAGACAATTAAATTTAGCTTAAGTGTAATGTTCGCATGAAAAATTTCACCTCTCGCATGGAGGCGGTGCAGTCGCCTATCATTCCTATTGTTGGGGAATTAATTAAAAGCTGTCCTGGAACTATTTCTCTGGGACAGGGTGTTGTTTCTTACAGTCCACCACCGGAAGCAATCGAGCTTTTGCCGAAATTCCTCGCTGAACCTGCTAATAATCTATACAAAGCTGTTGAGGGAATTCCCCCTTTGTTAGCAGCAATTGCCGCAAAGTTGCAAGCCTTTAACAATATTGAAATTAACGAAGAAAACTGTATTGTTGTGACCGCCGGCAGTAATATGGCGTTTATGAATGCCATTCTTGCGGTTACATCGGTAGGCGATGAAGTTATTTTGAATACGCCTTATTATTTCAATCACGAAATGGCAACGACAATGGCGGGTTGTCGTCCGGTGTTGGTAGAAACCGATGAAAATTATCAATTGCGAGTGGATGCGATCGCTTCTGCAATAACATCAAAAACAAAAGCGATAGTTACAGTTTCACCGAATAATCCCACAGGTGTTGTTTATTCTGAAGAATTGTTGCGCGAAGTTAATCTTCTTTGTCAACAGCACAACATCTACCATATTAGCGATGAAGCTTATGAATACTTTACCTACAACGGCGTAAAACACACCTCCCCTGGTGCATTTCCTGAAAGTAGCGAGTATACCATTTCTCTTTATAGCCTTTCCAAAGCTTATGGTTTTGCTAGTTGGCGGATTGGCTATATGGTGATTCCCAAACACCTGCTTGTCGCTGTTAAAAAAGTCCAGGATACGATTTTGATTTGTCCGCCTGTGATTTCCCAGTATGCAGCATTAGGGGCATTGCAGGCAAAAGAGGAGTATTTGAAGAGGAATGTGGAAGCGATCGCCCAAGTACGAGAATTAGTACTTGACTTTCTCAACCGCCTACAAGGATTATGTACCATAGCCCCCGCCGATGGTGCATTCTATTTTTTCCTGAAAGTTCATACTAATATGGATGCTTTTGAATTAGTTGAAAGACTAATTAAAGAACATCACGTAGCAGTGATTCCCGGTACAACCTTCGGCATGGATAATGGATGTTATCTGCGAGTTGCTTATGGTGCGCTGCAAAAAGAAACAGCCAAAGAAGGAATAGAAAGATTAGTCACAGGTTTGCAGACAATATTATGAATAATCTCACGCAGAGGCGCAGAGGCGCAGAGAGCGTTCTTCTTTGCGTCTCTGCGTCTTTGCGTGAGACTCATCTTTATTCAATCTTGAAAATTTTCCGAAATCCTCCGGTTACAGCTTGTAGAATTCTCTGCAAATCGAAAAACTCAATTCTTGCCTGTCGCCAACCAAGCTAGGAAGCAGAAGTACGTGTCTAGATTCTCCCAGCGAAAAACCAAAATCCAAGGTTGCATCAAATTGGTATCCTGGTCAATCACAGCCGCAATGACATTAGGGCTGCTAGTCAGTATACCAGGAGAAGTAACAGGACAATCTCCGCCACCATCGTCAGCACAACAGTCAGCGGAGTTGGAGGAAGCCACGCGACTGAATCAACAAGTCGAGCAGTTGTACAAAGAAGGCAAATACAGTCAAGCCATCCCCCTAGCAGAACGCGCACTAGCAATTAGAGAGAAAGTACTGGGCAAAGAACACCCGGATGTCGCAGAAAGCTTGAACAATTTGGCTCTACTATACCAAGAACAGGGAAGCTATCAAAAAGCTGAACCTCTGTATCTTCGCTCACTAGCAATTAGGGAGAAAGTACT
>CAXTNZ010000366.1:0-5215 GCA_964245695.1 uncultured bacterium
CTTGACTCTCCGGCTAAATTGGCTGAGAATAAGTAGTATAAATTGTAATTAAAACTTTCTTAAAGTTATAAAATTATGAAAAATTATTCTTTAAGATAGCTTTTTTAAGCACAGGTGCATTTGCCAATCAATATAATTAGGACTTACGCACTGTACAAATTAATCATCATGTGGAGCAACGAAATTTTGTCATTTCAGCCTTTTGACAGCCACTTTTTGATAAGTAGCGATCACTCACCTATTGTATAAAAATTCAGTTTGAATGCCTCAAAACCCAACTTTATATTTGGAGGTTCCTGTCAACGCGTAAGTCATAATAATATGAAAAAAGCGGAAATTCAAACGTTAATTGAGAAAGCCAGAGATGCTTGGGTTGCTCAAGATGCTGATACCCTCGCACAGCTATTTACACCGGATGGTGAAATTATTGTGCCAGGGCAGAGATGGCAGGGGCAAGCAAGAATTCGGGAAGAAGTTACCCGTTTTGCTCAACAGTATTCAGACGTGAAAATTAACATTCGACGGATTATTACTGAAAATAATCAGGCAACAGTCGAGTGGTATTATGAAGACACTGAGAAAGAGACAGGTCGTCGCAACAAAGCCGACGACGTTATTGTTATTGATTTCAAAGATGGTTGCATTAGCCGATGGCGTGAATATTTCGACACTAAAACGCCAGATAGTAACCAGTGATGACTGGTAAGCATTCTTATCTGTCAAAAATCTGTTATTTGGCAGAATTTATGCTGCTTTACGTGTGCGTTTGACCTTGAATCCTAAATTTTTGCTTTAGCTTTGAATTGCCCATAGAAAGCAGAATAACCGTCGAGCTATCATTTACTGGCAAGCCATACAGCATATAGCTGAGGTGCTGAATGAAAATAGCAGTTTTCAGTACAAAAGCCTACGATCGCCAGTTTTTGAAAGACAAGCGATCGCATTGGTTTTTTTTGTCGTGCGATCACTCTTCAACTCAAGCTTAATTACTTACTTTATAGCGGTTCTCCCGAACGATGAACTACAGGTTTATTTGGGTTCATCTGCGGTTTTTTAACTCTTTTATGTATTTCACAGAATTGAAAACCCCTATATTTAAACGTTTCCAGCCCTTAATCCCTAGTCCCTTCTAAGTATTCTACTGATTCCTAAAAATTTAATGCCAACAAATATCACAATACAAAAATATTACCAGAGCAATACACAAGACCAGATAACCATCTTTCAATTACAATAGTGTATTTTTTATAACAGAGTAATAAAAGCATCACGAAACCTGACGATGCCACATATCAATCATTGGCAGATGCATGATACCTTGTAACTCCGTCGTCTCGCATTTCCGCCTTACCTGATGCAGCACTATTTACACCCCCAACACTTTGAGGAATTAGTCAATAGCTCAGGTATTGATTTACACCTGACACAAATAAATTTCCGCTCCCTGCAAGACAGAACCGCCTATGAATATTTGTTAATTTCTGAACGTCTCCCGCGTAAAAATAGCGGTATGGTGAAAAATGAGTGGTTGCAACGTTACGCTCATATTACCGCAGGTGGTTGGTGGAGTTCTGGACTTGACCCACTGCATAATTGGCAGATGATGGAGTGGGGATGCTTTAAACCAAATCAACCCCGACTAAATCAAAATAGCAAATCCATCAAATACGAACATCCCCCCAGCACCTCAACGCGGATATTTTGTTTGCGGGTAACATTGCGTATCTGGCAGCAAGTTGCCAAACGTTACAATTTAGTTATACCTGAAGATATCAACATTGCTGAAAATGGCGAAGCTATAGGCTTTTGGCAATGGGTAATGGAACGAAACATACCCATAATTATTTGCGAAGGTGTGAAGAAAGCTGCCGCATTGTTAACACAAGGATATGCAGCTATAGGAGTTCCGGGAATTACCAGCGGTTATCGCGTCGTCAAAGATGAATTTGGTAAAGTTACCAGTCGTCAGTTAATTCCTGATTTAGCAGCTTTTGCTATTACAAAACGCACCTGTTATATTTGCTTTGATTTTGAAACAGAACCGAAAAAAATCGCCGCAGTAAATAACGCCATTTCTCAACTTGGTTTTTTATTCCAAGCGAAAAATTGCCCCGTTCAAGTCATCGAACTTCCCGGAAAAGAAAAAGGCGTAGATGAGTTTATCGTTGCCGGTGGTGCATTCGATCAAGTTTATCGCCAAAGCGTTAATTTAGAAGTTTATATTGCTCAAACAAAACCGCACACAGCCTTAACCATTCCCCCTGCACTTACCCTAAACCGTCGCTATTTAGGAGAAGTACCTTTCCCCGCTTCTGGATTAGTAGGAGTAAAATCAGCAAAAGGAACGGGAAAAACCACAGCACTGCAAGCAGTAGTCAATCAAGCCAAAAGCAGAAATAAACCCGTTTTATTAATTACTCACCGCATCCAACTGGGACGCTTCTTATGTGAAAAAATCGGCATTGATTGGAAAATACGTAGTGACCGTTTCAGCGCTCATTCCCTGGGACTATGCATCGATTCACTTTGGAAACTTAACCCCGAAGATTGGCACGGCGCAATCATAATATTAGACGAAGTAGAACAATCCTTATGGCATTTACTCAATAGTAATACTTGCAAAGATAAACGTATTAAAATTTTAAAAGTATTTCAGCAGCTAATTTATACTGTTTTAACAACAGGTGGGTTAATTATCGCTCAAGATGCCGATTTATCAGATGTTTCCCTAGAATATTTACAAGGCTTGGCAGGTATTAAATTAACGCCTTGGGTAGTTGTAAATCAATGGAAACCAGAACGAGGTTGGGATGTGACTTTTTATGATTCTCCCAACCCAACGCCGCTAATTCATCAACTCGAATTAGAGTTACTTGCCGGACGTAAATGTTATGTTACTACTGATAGTCGCTCAGGTCGATACAGTTGTGAAACCATCGAACGTTATTTAAAAGAGCGTTTAGAAAGATTGCGAAAGCAGTTTCCGAAAACTCTGGTAGTTAGCAGTCACACTACAAACACACCTGGACATCAAGCCGTTGATTTTGTTGCAGAAATTAATCAAAAAGTTACTGAATATAACGCCGTTTTTGTGACTCCTAGCCTAGGTACGGGAATCAGTATTGATGTCGAACATTTCGACAGTGTTTATGGTATTTTTCAAGGAGTAATAACTGACTCGGAAGCACGACAAGCATTAGCTAGAGTCCGCGATGATGTGCCGCGTATTATTTGGTGTGCTAAACGAGGTATTGGTTTAATTGGTAGTGGTAGTACAAATTACCGCTTGCTTTCTTATTGGTATCAAGAAAATCAAAAAGAAAATTTAGCTTTGCTCAGTCCGTTGCATAAGATAGATGTTGATTTACCATCAGTTTACGATCCAATTCATTTACGAACTTGGGCGAAGATGTCTGCGAGGGTGAATGCTTCCATCACTTTCTACCGTCAATCGATGAAAGAAGGTTTAATTGCTGATGGACATCAAATTTGGGTGAGGAGTAATGCTGTTAACAATAATATTATTCGAGATTTACGACTTGCTTTTTTAGCAACCGATCCTAATGACTTGGTAAACCGCAGAAGGTTAATTTTAGAAATTGTCAAAGTACAAAAAGATTGGTTGCAAAGCCGTCAAAAGGCAAAAGAAATTAAACACAACATTAGAGAAATTAAGCGGCAAAATCAATTATCAGTAGCAACTGCTGTAACTAATGCCAGAGATATTGATTATGGAGAATATCAGCAATTATTAGTTAAACATTCTCTCACTGATGAAGAACGCAACCAAATTGATAAATACATCCTTAGACAAAGGTATGGGGTAGAAGTTACTCCGCTGCTAAAATTGCAAGATGACAAAGGATATTATTATCAATTATTAACTCACTATTATCTAACTCATGAAAGCGAGTATTTTTGGGTTAGAGATAAGCAAGAATGGTATCAGCAGTTATCTTGGGGTGAGGGTAAAGTTTTTCTACCAGATTTGAAAACTTATACGCTCAAAGTTGAGGCTTTGAGAGCATTAGGAATGCAACAGTTTCTGGAAGCGGGACGTAGATTTAGCGAGAATGATGCAGATTTGATATTACTAAAAAATACAGCGTTGCAGTGTAGTAAGCATATTAAAAGGACGTTGGGAATTAATTTGGTGCAGGATAAAGAGCAGGTTTTGGGGATGAAAATTCTCAGTAGATTGTTAAATTTGTTGGGTTTGAAGCTGAAGCGGGTAAATGAGGTTTTTCAAATCGACTTAGCGACGCTTGATGATGGGAGAAAAGATATATTTGCAGTTTGGTATGAAAGGGATGAGTTGATGTTAGCGAATGTTAAGGGTGATTATGCTTTAGGGTGGAAGAGTGAGGCTATACGAACAAAGCCTGTTTACGTCGGTGTACCATTTTAAAGATATGAGCGATCGCCTATATATTACTTTGCGCGATCGCCTTTGCCACATTCTCACGAATTACGTCTACTTTAGTTCAGGGTTTGCTACACTCAGCTTCCAGAAAGCCTTTAATTGTCTCCACCGAAATACTAACGACAGGATTTTTATAAATTGCATCTAGCGCTTGTTTCAAAGCCTCAACACCACCAGCTTTAAATGCACTCCACAGTCTATCTCTCAAAGTTGGATTGCGCTTAATATCTTGCTCAACTTTGTGAACAATAGCCGCTTGCTTCTCTTCGATAGTCTTATTAGGATAAGTCTGATCCAGTTGAACCAGTAATTCCTGAATTTCCTTTGCAGCTTCTGCGAGATTTTGACTTGGTGCGTAGTTGTGCTGAGTCCAACTTGATCGCCGGCTATTGTAGTATCTCCTGCGTTGACGTTACCAACAGCTTGATGAAAATTAAATGTATTTTGGTATTTAGGAGTTTCTGACATAGTTTTAATTTTTTGATTGAGTTTATTTGTTGTGCTGTTCGCCTATTTGATTTCCCTGAATAGTGACATCTTCTGCATTTAAGTTACCAACCGTTCCATAAATATTAATAGTTTTTTGCGACTTATAAGTTTCTGATTCGGGTTCGTTTTCCTTTACAACTGCCGGAGAATGAGCTATTTCGTAGTTATATAAAATGCAACGCTCTTTAATTTTTAAAATACTATTTCTTGTCTTGTCTACTTGTAAAGCTTGAATTCGTCTTCTTGTCTCGTCTACTTGTAAAGCTTGAATTCGTCGCGTAACTGCCTGCTCATTGCCGATTT
>CAXTNZ010000367.1:0-5215 GCA_964245695.1 uncultured bacterium
TTTTTTGCACAGCTACTACAAACGCGATCGCTCTTCTTTAGTCTAAAGTCCAGTAGTTAATTAATAAAATATAATTTTGTAACAAGTAAATTATTGGATTTATTATGTATGAAAACAAAAAGAACAAATTGGTTTAAACTTGCTTTCCAGCTAAGAGGGTCAGTTATTTTAGTCATTTATCAACGAGTTATTGGGTTTGGTCTGTTTAGTTTTATTGTTTCTGTACTTTACTATTTCAAACTCCCTGTATCTCAACCTATTTTGGGAAGTATTATTCCCAGCATTGTCTTAGGTTTATTACTGGTTTTCCGAACTAATACCGCTTACGAACGGTTTTGGGAAGGTCGTAGGTTATGGGGAAATTTAGTCAACGATGCCCGTAACATGGCTTGGCAAATTGGGGTAATGATGAACGACATTGAAGCAGAAGATCGAGCCAAAAGAATTGCCGTCATGCGCCTCGTAGCTGCTTTACTTGTGGCGTGTAAATTGTATCTTAGGTCAGAACCTGTAAATAGCGAATTAGAAGAATTGATGTCTCGCTCTCAGTATTTACAGCTAAAGACAATCAACAATCCACCGCTACAGATTGTCTCTTGGATAGCAGATTATCTACAACTCAAAAAAATTCTGGAAAAAATCAGAGCGAAAATCCCCGTCAAATATCAGGAATTTCAGCCCAAATTATTAGAACAGCGTTGGTTTAAAATCCTCACAGAAATTCCCGGTAAAGCCATCGATACTTTCTGGATATCACCAGCATGGTTAGTTGCTACTGTTTCAGCCGTCATCTTCACAATATTTTTTGTAAGCATTGATGAAAATTCTGTGCTGGGACAGGCTCTGGGTGCTGCTGATACTATTAGTCTCGTAGTTGCCTTAGTTCTAGTGATTAAAGAAGCTCCTGATCGCAGAAAACAATTTCACTACCAAGCTTGGGGCATCATCGACGCAGCCCACGGCGTAAAAGTTAGCTATGCCAGAATTCTAGCACTCCAAGATTTGAATGAGGATAATGTTTCTCTTAGAGGTTTAGATGCTCCGGGTGCAGAGTTAGTAGATATTAATCTCCCCAAAGCCAATCTGAGTGCAGCCAATTTAAGTGAAAGCGATCTCAGTAATGCCAATTTGAGCAACATTAACCTCGATAATGCTAACCTCTCTGGTGCTAAACTTTCTGGTGCCAATCTCAGTCATGCCAACCTCAGTTTTGCTCGCTTGAGTCAGGCTAATCTCAGTAGTGCCAACCTCAGTAGTGCGAACCTAATTTGTGCTGACTTGAGTAATGCGAATATGAGCGGTGCGAATTTGAAAAATGCTACTTTGAGCGGTGCTAACTTAGAAGGTACTTACCTAACTGGTGCAAATTTAAAAGGTGCTCAAGTGAGCATTTCTGAACTGAGTGCTGCTTTTATTGAAGGTGCGATTATGCCTGATGGTTCAAAACATAAGTCTCTCAAAGATTCAAAGTAGCGTGTCTGATAGTTGGTGAGGGATTGTTTTTTCAAGGGCGATCGCTCTGTTTATACTGGGTAAACTCGTCCTTTCCAAGCGCCACCTCGCCCTTGCCAATGACGTATTGCTGAATCTAGAGTCATCAGGGTATAAAGAAAAGCGATCGCCGGCAAGCAAAAAGCTAACCACAGAGGACATTTATAAAAGCGGATGGTGGGTAAGTAAGCTAAAGTCATCAGCAGCCATGTCAATAAACCTATAGCTGCACTCAACCAATTCCCCATTGATCCACTTAGGATGAAACCCAAAGGCGGAACAATATAAATCAATGTCATCCCCACCAAAGTTAAAAGTAGCAGCAATGGCGAATAATTCAGTTGCGTATAGGCAGTACGGGCAACCATATCCCAAATCGTAGTCAGCGAGGGATAGGGACGCAGGCTACGAGTTAAAGTACTCAGTCCTAGCCAGATGCGACCGGTTGAGGAGGGGAGGAGGGGAGTGGGGGAAGACAAGGAAGAAATTTTCCCTTTTCTGGCAGATTTGACAGCAGAAGCAAGAGCGCAGTCATCAATTAAAGCGTGTCGTACAGCTTTAATTCCACCAATCCGATTTAAGGCTTCTCTACGAATCAGAATACAGCCACCGGCGGCGGCAGCAGTAGGATTTGTGGGATTGTTAACCCAGCCAAAGGGATAGAGTTTTTGGAAGAAGAAGACAAAAGCCGGAATCAAAAGTTGTTCCCAAAAGCTTTTACACCGAAGTCGCACCATTACAGAAACCAAATCTAAATTCTCTTGTTCGGCTTTAGCAACGAGTCGGCGGAGGTTTGCTACGTCATGCTCAATATCTGCATCCGTGAGCAAAAAATAGTCGGGTGTGAATTCTGAAGCGTTCTGAATGCCTTGCTCAATTGCCCAAAGTTTGCCTGTCCAACCTGGAGGTAGTGGTTGGGCGGAAACAATATGCAATTGCTGGGATTTGTCTAAGGCGTAAGCAACGCCTTCGGCTATATCTGGGGTGCCGTCTGTGCTGTGGTCATCAACCAGAAATACGGTGAAAGCGCCGTGATAGTCTTGGCGTAGAAGCGATCGCACAGTGGTTGGTAGCAAATCAGCTTCGTTACGGGCAGGAATTACCGCACACACCGTCGGTAACGATTCTAGCTTTGTTTCTCGAACCTCTAGTTGCTGGTCTGTCCGCCAAAACTGACCCCAGAAACTCAATAATCCGATCCAAATTGCCAAGGATAAGAGCATTAGCCCGAATACAATTCCTACCATAACCTATTGCCAATTTACTGCGTCTGTGAGCAAAATACTATGTTTGCTGATTATAAGCAAAGAACTTTCCTCCCTAATATCGTGTCGGTAATATTGTTGAGATTGAGTAATATTACATGCAAACTCAAGATAGGGTAACAGTCAATAAAGTATCAGAGGCAATCGCCAACAGCCAAAATCATCTTCTCTCGATTCAAAATCCCGCAGGTTACTGGTGGGCAGAGTTAGAATCCAATGTCACTATCACTGCTGAAGTCGTCCTTTTGCATAAAATTTGGGGGACGGACTCCCAAAGACCTTTGCACAAAGTTGAGACTTACCTGCGTTCTCAACAACGACAGCATGGGGGCTGGGAACTTTTCTACGGTGATGGCGGAGAACTCAGCACTTCGGTTGAGGCTTACATGGCGCTGAAGCTGCTGGGTGTACCAGCAAGCGATCCGGCAATGCTGCGGGCGCGAGATTTTATTCTCAAGCGGGGCGGTATTAGTAAAACTCGCATCTTTACCAAGTTTCATTTAGCACTGATTGGCTGCTACAACTGGCGCGGTATTCCCTCGATTCCACCAGGGATTATGCTGTTACCCGAAGCTTTCCCATTCAATATTTATGAACTGTCCAGTTGGGCAAGGTCAAGCACTGTCCCCCTACTGATTGTCTTTGACCGCAAACCAGTTTATGTAACTGAGCCAACTATCACTTTGGATGAGTTGTATGTTGAAGGTGCTAATATCCGGTTTGAATTGCCCCGCAATGGCGATTGGACAGATTTATTCATCATTCTTGACGATGCTTTCAAGTTAGCAGAAAGCTTGAATTTAATGCCTTTGCGGGAAGAAGGCATCAAAGCCGCAGAAAAATGGATTTTAGAACGACAAGAAGCAACGGGTGACTGGGGCGGAATTATTCCGGCGATGCTGAATTCAATGCTAGCTTTGCGATCGCTTAATTACGATGTCAACGACCCAATTGTCGTCCGAGGTTTGCAAGCAGTTGATAATTTTGCCATAGAAACAGAAGATTTCTACCGAATCCAACCTTGTGTTTCACCAGTTTGGGATACAGCTTGGGCAATACGTGCTTTAGTAGAATCTGGCTTTGCACCCGACCATCCGGCGGTAGTTCAGGCGGGACAATGGTTGTTAGACAAGCAAATTTTGGATTACGGTGATTGGGCGGTTAAAAATCACAAAGGTAAACCAGGTGCTTGGGCGTTTGAGTTTGAAAATCGCTTTTATCCAGATGTAGACGATTCTGCTGTGGTTGTTATGGCGTTGGAGGTTGCGAAACTCCCCAATGAAAAATTAAAGCAGCAAGCGATCGCACGCGCTATTAACTGGATTGCGACCATGCAATGTCAAGCCGGCGGTTGGGCTGCGTTTGATCTCAACAATAATCAAGACTGGCTCAACTCTGTGCCTTATGGTGACTTGAAAGCCATGATTGACCCAAACACGGCTGATGTTACCGCCAGAGTACTAGAAATGCTGGGTGAATGTAAAGAGTCAATTGATAGTCAAAGCTTTGAGAAAGCGCTTGTCTATCTCATCCACGAACAAGAAACCGATGGTTCTTGGTTTGGTCGTTGGGGAGTAAACTATATATATGGCACTAGTGGCGTACTTTCCGCTCTTGCCTTAGTTGCACCTCAGACTCACCAAAACAATATTGAACGCGGTGCAACTTGGTTACTCGCATGTCAAAACTCAGATGGTGGTTGGGGCGAAACTTGCCGCAGCTACGATAATCCTAGCCTCAAAGGACAAGGAAATAGTACTGCATCCCAAACTGCTTGGGCAATAATAGGGTTGATAGCAGCAGGTGAAGCGACAGGAAAAATGGCGCTGACAGCGATTGAAAAGGGAATTAACTACCTTTTAACAACTCAACAATCAGATGGTACTTGGGACGAGGCGGAATTTACAGGTACTGGCTTTCCGGGTCATTTTTACCTGAAATATCACCTTTATCAACAATATTTTCCTTTAATAGCTTTAGCCCGCTATCAAAGACTAATTGTTCGATTCCCGTAGCCTCTGCTCAATTGAAGCAACTTGGGCGAGAATTTTCTGCGCTTGTACTTGTAGCAATTTCCCAGCCTCAGTCATCTCGATACGGCGACCAATCCTGTGGAAGAGTTTCATGTCGTATGCTTCCTCTAGGCTTTGGATCGCCGCACTGACTTCTGGCTGGGTGATATAAAGTACTTCTGCCGCACAGTTAAAGTGTAGATATTGCGCCACGGCTAGAAAAATTCGCAACTGATCAAGCGTCATCATCGCTTTTAAAGGTGTTGCAGGTTTATTAGCCACCATTGGTAAACTCTTTCCTAATATCCTTTTGTGATTGGGTAAGATAGATTTCACAAAAATAACACCAGAGATAGTTTCCTCTGCCTATATTGGTGACTCAAAGACATTATTACCGTTATATAACACCTACCCAAAGCTACCCATAACTGGACATATCTACCTTGG
>CAXTNZ010000368.1:0-5211 GCA_964245695.1 uncultured bacterium
ACAAAGCCATTTAAATTAATCCCAACTATGCCGAAGCGTACCACAAACGGGGTAATGTCCGCAACCAATTGGTAGACAAGCAAGGCGCAATTGCGGATTTCAACAAAGCCATTGAAATTAATCCCAACTATGCCGCAGCTTACGCGGCTCGGGGTTCAGCCCGCGCTCAATTGGGAGACAAGCAGGGTGGAATTGCTGATTTGCACAAAGCTGCCGAACTGTCTCAACAACAAGGAAATACAGTGTTGTACCGACTAGTGTTGTTGTTGATTAGTTCCTATCAGCAGTAGGGAGTGGGGGGAGTAGAGGAGGGGGAGAGTGGGGAATAGACAAAATTAGGAAAGCAACATCTATTTGATTATCCTTTCTCTCTAAGTTTTCTGATTGCTAAATCAAATCTGACTCAATTAACTCTGCTATCTTCATCAAAGCTTTTAAAGTTCCAATTTTCAGGTCTTTGTTTCTATGAACTGGAATTGAAATTATTTTGTTTGTTACAGGATTTTCGTAAATGTGATGACTACCTGTAACTCTCTGTAAAATCCAGCCTTTTTGTTCGATAATCTTACACAGTTGTTTACCAGATACAGATTTCATACCGCGATTTCAACAACTTGGTCACTTGGCTCAATTTTGTGACTGCTGTTTGCGACTTCAAGCCATCCTTCAATTGCATCTTTCAAGTTAGCTAATATCTCTTCGGTGGTGTCACCTTCGGTAATGCAACCGGGAAGTGCAGGAACTTCTGCCCAGTAGCCACCTTCTTCTGCTTGATGGATAATTGCTTTTATCTTCATATAATGAAAATGATTTTGCGTGATATCAGAACCCTTGTAGAGACGCGATACCCTTGCGTCTCTACATCCGAATTCATACCGCGATTCAACAACGCCGATTTTGCGGATGCTTTTCACTTAGCTCAAAGTCAGCGCTATACTCAACTTTACACTTTTGATGAAAACTTTGTGACAAGAAGCTCAGGGTTAACGACGTGTGAAGTCAAAAAACCTTGATCCAGTAGCAAAATACGGCATTCTGGTTCTCTCATCCGCTTCGCACACCATACAATCTGTGACAGTGCTATAAATCTACCATATAACATCACGAGTGCGAAAGACCTCACCCCCGTCCCCTCTCCTTGTTAAGGAGAGGGGTGGCGCAGCCTCTGTGAGGTTTTATTACTATACAAGTAAGTCTGGATGACGGCATATGAAACTTAGTTTATGCATGATTGTTAAAAATGAAGAAGCTACACTACCTAAATGTCTGGGTAGTGTCAAAGATGTGGTAGATGAAATAATAGTGCTGGATACAGGTTCAAGCGATCGCACTCCTGACATCGCCAAACAATTTGGCTCCAAGGTGCATCACTTTGAATGGTGCAATGATTTCAGTGCTGCCCGCAATGAAGCTCTAAAATACGTTACAGGCGATTGGATTCTGGTCTTAGATGCGGATGAGACTCTCACCCAGAAGATTATACCGCATATCCAAGAAGCAATACAAAGCGATTCGCATCTTCTGATTAACTTAGTACGGCAAGAAGTTGGTGCAGAACAATCTCCCTATTCTATGGTTTCCCGCTTATTTAGAAATCATCCGCATATCTGCTTTTCTCGTCCTTATCATGCTTTGGTGGATGACAGCGTATCCGTAATTTTAACTAAGGAACCCAATTGGCAAGTAGGTTATTTATCAGAGGTGGCGATTCTGCATGAAGGATACCAAAAAAATGCGATCGCTCAACAAAACAAATATGTCAAAGCGCAAGCAGCAATGGAAGGCTTTCTTGTCAATCATCCGGATGACCCTTATGTTTGCAGTAAGTTAGGTGCTTTGTATGTGCAAACTGGTAAAATTGCCGAAGGCTTGGAGTTGCTGTTCAAAGGAGTCGCCTCGCAACAAGCTAATGATGAGGTTTTATACGAACTTTACTATCATTTAGGCATTGCCTACAGTCGTTTGCAAAATCCCAAACAAGCGATCGCCTACTATCAAGCTGCAATCAAGTTGCATATTTACCCGATGCTCAAACTAGGAGCATACAACAATTTGGGCAACTTACTCAAGGCATCTGGAGATTTAAAGAGCGCGAAAACAGCTTACGAAACAGCTTTGCGAATTGATCCGAGTTTTGCCGCTGGACATTACAATCTGGGAATGACACAAAAGGCTTTGGGTTTGTTTACGGAGGCGATCGCATCTTATCAACAAGCGATCGCTCTTAATCCCAACTATGCAGAAGCTTATCAAAATTTGGGCGTTGTGTTGTTAAAACTTGGCAATCTCCAAGATAGTTTATCTGCTTTTGGGAATGCGATCGTCCTTCATGAAAAGTATAACCTCGATGAGGCGAAGAGATTGCGCCACTCTTTGCGGGAGATGAAGTTGATTTAGTTCGTAGTCAGGACTTCAGTCCTTAATTTAGTTCGTAGTCAGGACTTCAGTCCTTAATTTAGTTCGTAGTCAGGACTTCAGTCCTGGATTTAAGCGTTAAAACGCTTACTACGAACTCTTCAAAACTTTTACTAGTCTTTGACTGCTACACCTTTGTAGAGATAGCCAAATATTTCCGGTAAATTCTTCCCCGGAAACTGTTCGATTGTCACTTGGCTGAACTGGTTTTCAATCAGACGCTTGATATCACGATTTAAATGACAACCATCAGCAATTACTTTTTGGATTGGGGTGAGACGATTTTGCCAAACTTGCACTTTCAAATCGTTACTCAGTCCATGTTCAATAAAAAAGTACTTTCCTTTCGGTTTCAAAACGCGGTATATTTCCTTTAAAGCTTGCTCGACATTGGCGATGCTACATAACGTCCAAGTAGTAACGACACTATCAAAGCTTTGGGAAGCGAAAGGTAAATTTTCCCCACTAAGTACGTGATGTTCTACAACAATATCTGAAGCTTGAATGCGTTTCAATGCAAGTGCATTCATCCCTGAGTTAGCATCAACTGTTATCAGCTTTTGGATGTGTTTGGGATAGTAAGGCAAATTTAATCCTGTCCCAAAGCCGATTTCTAGCGTTTCCCCTGTTACCTTTGCCAAAACGTCCTGACGATAATCCGATAGAGTCGCATCAGACATCGTCCAGTCGAGTAAGCGAGGCACAATAAATTGGTAGTACAGATTCATTTTGGATAGGAGTGGCGCATTCCAATATATAGGGATTTTCAAATAAAATAAATAGACTACATACAAACCTCGTCAAATTTGCCATCTTTTGTAAGGGCGGGGGAACCCCGCCTCTACTAAATCTGCGATCGCACAAATTTCTCTAATCTATCCATTCCTTTTTCAATTGTTGCCATATCGGTGGCGTAGGAAAGGCGAATATTGTCATCCGCGCCAAAGGCTACTCCGGGAATTACTGCAACTTGCTCTTTTTCTAGCAAGGCGTTAGAAAATTCTAGAGATTTTACATTCAGTTTGCTGATATCAGGAAACATGTAAAAAGCACCGTCTGGCTTTTCACAACTCAATCCGGGAATGGCGTTGAGTCTTTCTAGCATGACTTGTCGCCGTTTGGCGAAGGCGAGGCGCATTTCTTCTACGCAATCTTGAGAAGATTCTAAAGCGGCGATCGCGCCATATTGAGCAAAGGTACACACATTCGATGTACTATGACTTTGGATGGTAATCGTCGCTTTAATTATTTCTGTTGGTCCTGCTAAATAACCGATGCGCCATCCTGTCATCGAGTAAGCTTTGGCAAACCCGTTGCTGATAATCGTACGCGCAAAAATTTCCTTATCTAGGGAACCAATGCAGAGATGTTCTGCGCCGTCGTAGAGAATTTTTTCATAAATCTCGTCGGAGACAACAAGTATATCTGCCTCAACTATTACCTTTGCCAGTGCTTTGATTTCATCTGGCGTGTATACCATTCCCGTGGGATTTGAGGGGGAATTGAGGACAAATAGCTTTGTTTTCGGCGTGATTGCTTTTCGCAGTTGTTCTGGTGTAATTTTATAACCAGTGGAAGCATCTGTAGGCACAATCACTGAGAGACCACCTACCAGCGTCACCATTTCTGGATAACTTAGCCAGTAGGGAGCGGGGATAATTACCTCATCACCAGGGTCAATTAGCGCCACAATTAAGTTGTAGAGAGAATGCTTACCGCCGTTAGTGACGATAACATTTTCTGCCTTATAATCAAGATGATTGTCAGTTTTTAGCTTGTGAGCGATCGCTTCTCGTAACTTTGGTTCACCAGATGCTGCACCATACTTAGTTTTGTTTTCATCCAAAGCTTTTTCTGCTGCGGCTTTGATATGGGTTGGGGTGTCAAAATCCGGTTCTCCAGCGCTAAAACTACAAACATCGATTCCTTCTGCCTTCATTGCCTTAGCCTTGGCTGCGATCGCTAAGGTTAAAGAAGGGGATACTTGACTTACTCTTGCTGCCAGCTTCATTCTTACTTCTTTAGGCATATTTCTCACCTATTTAAGAATATCCCAGAAACCAAGAGCGAGATTTTTCTCTTAAGAATTCCTTAGCTGCTTTAAATTTGTAGTAGGCACGAAGAGTGCCGCATCAGCGCTCTTCAGGCTGATTATAAAGATATATGTGCCAGAAGTAAAGTAGGGTAAGCAATGCTTACCCTACATTTAAAAATTCAGCAACAGTATCTTAGACAAATCTAACTAGTCAGAAGTTTCGCGTTTTACTTTTTCAATATTTTGATCGTAATCTCCACGCTCTGCTTTATTTCGGGCTAGTTCTTGCTCAATTTCGCTGCGTTCATAGTCTTGTGCCCCAAAAGAGCGTTTTTGAGGTTCATTGGTTAGTTCTGAGCCAAATCGCTTCAGCATCTCGACGGGATTTTTTTGGCGACTTCCAGTTCCCAAATCCTTGGGAATCACTTCTGCTGCTCGCTTACCGCTCTCGATATAATCATCATCGCCGGTTGCTTGTGCCGTTTGATTTTCTTTGATGCCAAAATCGCCTGAATAATAACCTACGGCTTGAGCTGAGGCGGGTAAGCTAGTTAAGAAAATTAAACCAGCCAAGAAAGCGATCGCAATTGTGCGGCGCAATTGATTAAATATTCTATTGAATGCCAACATTCGGGAAATTCCCTCCAATTTTTCTGCCAAATGCTTGAATGTTAGGAAATTATCATGATTTTATCGTCTTCCCTTGGGATGGTTAGTTATATATATCAAAAGAAGGGTAAGGGGGGAGTGGAGGAGTGGGG
>CAXTNZ010000369.1:0-5207 GCA_964245695.1 uncultured bacterium
CCCCCCCCCCCCCCCCCCCCCCCCCCCCCCCCCCCCCCCCCCCCCCCCCCCGCGTGGTGTGGAGGAGTAGAATAAATTTTTTCCTCTGTAGGGGCGGGGAAACCCCGCCCTTCCCGATACCCGATACCCGATGTCCCTAAGCCACAGTCACATCGTTTGACAAATAAACATCTTGGATGGCGTGAAACAGCTTCACCCCTTCCTCAAAAGGACGCTGGAACGTCTTGCGTCCAGAAATTAAGCCTGTACCACCGGCACGTTTATTAATTACAGCAGTGCGAATCGCTTCCGCAAAGTCGCTTTTACCAGACGCACCACCAGAATTAATTAATCCTGCACGTCCGCAGTAGCAATTTAGCACCTGGTAACGAGTTAAATCGATGGGGTGGTCGGTTGTCAAGTCGGTGTAAACTCTTTCATTGGTTTTGCCGTAACTTTCACCGGTCGCTTTGGCAACGGCTCCGTAACCGTTGTTAATTTCCGGTAACTTTTGTTTGATGATATCAGCTTCAATGGTGACACCTAAATGATTCGCTTGTCCGGTGAGGTCAGCGGCAAGGTGATAATCTTTATCTTGTTTAAAAGCGTTATTACGCAGATAACACCACAAAATTGTTACCATCCCCAATTCGTGAGCGCGTTTAAAAGCGTGGCTAACTTCTTGAATTTGTCTGGTGGATTGTTCTGAACCAAAATAAATTGTCGCACCCACCGCAGCTGCACCCAAATTCCAAGCTTGTTCGACATCACCAAACATAACTTGGTCGAATTGATTCGGGAAAGTTAACAATTCGTTATGGTTGAGTTTGACGATAAAAGGAATTTTGTGAGCGTATTTGCGAGAAACGCTGCCCAATACTCCTAAAGTGGTAGCGACTGCGTTACATTCAGATGCGATCGCTAACTTGACAATATTTTCGGAATCGAAGTACATCGGGTTCGGTGCAAAAGATGCGCCGGCAGAGTGTTCGATACCTTGGTCAACTGGTAAAATAGACAGATAACCGGTATTCGCCAAACGACCTGTAGAATATAAAAGTTGCAGATTACGCAAAACTTGGGGATTGCGATCGCTGTTAATCCAAACTCGATCTACAAAGTCGGGTCCTGGTAAATGCAATAAATCTGACGAAACCTTTGCTTTAAATGTCAGCAGGTCTTCTGCTTCTTTACCTAGCAACGATTCGATAGAATTAGGCGCCGATAGCGTTGAAGTCATAG
Source organism: uncultured bacterium (assembly GCA_964245695.1). GTDB lineage: Bacteria > Cyanobacteriota > Cyanobacteriia > Cyanobacteriales > Nostocaceae > Hassallia. The sequence continues at coordinate 1,222 of CAXTNZ010000369.1, forward strand.
CTATGATCTGAAAACTTCTGTTTTTATGGTCGCTATGTTCAGCCTAACGTGTGTCTGTCTTCAGATAGAGTATAATTATTTTGACTTTGATAGCTTTCAACTAGCGACTGGAAGGAAATATTAAAAACATGTGCGGTACAACTACGTGTAGGTAGTGTTTATGATGGACAGCACATGACGAATCTTGAGGTTATCCAAGAATTGTACAGGACTTTCCGCGAAAAGGATTATGATGCCTTCCTACGCATCTGTACCCCCGACCTTGAATGGATTCAGAACGAAGGATTCCCGCGAGGTGCAACTCGACGAGGGGCAAAAGCCGTAATTGAAGGGGTCTTCAAAGCTTTTAATAACGACTGGGAGTCGTGGTCATTTAACATTGAGCAGTACCTAGATGCAGGGGAAACAATCATCGTTATCGGCAGCTATGCAGGTTGCCATCGTTTGTCCGGCAAGTCGTTTTCCTCTCCGGCGGCGCATGTGTATGATATTTGTGATGGCAAAGTGTCTCGGTTCCGGCAATTCACTGACACTAAGGTCATCTGGGACGCAATAGATATCTGTTGAAAATTAATTATGCGTTACCCAAAACCCTTTGTAGAGACGCGATTTATCGCGTCTTCGGCTCATTTACAACAGATGTCTATTGTCAAATTCTCCCACAATTATGTAACGTCCCAACTTGAGCGAACCGTATAAATTTACTGAGAAATAGATGATTTCAGTTTCTTTTTACGTTGTAACTTACATCCAACACTTAAAGAAGCAAAGGCTATTGTACCTAATACATAATCCGGTTCCGGAACTGTCTTATATTCAAACTCCTCCCCAAAAAGAGGTGGTGTAGTTGTAGGTAAGCGACGGTGATTAGTTGCTTGCTCGTATGAATAAGCAATATTAATCAAAGTTGATTCCGCAAATGCCGAACCTAACAACTCAATTCCAACTGGTAAATTATCAGATGTAAATCCAGCAGGTACAACCAAAGCCGGAAATCCTGTAAAAGAACTTAAAAGAGCGTTGCCAGGATATCCTTCCGGATAAGGGGCACCAATTAAACTCGGCTTTAACACTATACTTGGATACAAAAAAGCGTCTATATTTTGTGATTGAATAACGCTTTTAACAGTAGTTGTCAATTCTTCTTTGTTTTTCAGATAAAGCTGATATTCTGGACTTTGTTCTGGAGGTACTGTTGTTTCGTCATACAAACTTAAGTATCCCTCAACAGAAGGAATCGGAAGTATCTTACCAGAATTGATTATTTCTGTAAGAGTTTTATATGGAATGTCTGGTCCGCGAGAAGCTAAGTAATCATTAATATCAAACTTACTTCTATATTGAAAGCCAAGGTCTGCGTAAGGATTTGTCCTCACAAAATAATCCAGATTGGGAATTTCTACATCAAAGACTTCCGCACCTTTTTTCCTCATATCTTCGATTGCTGCATTCACCAACGCTTTCACCAGCTTGAAAGTCTCCAGTTTTCTGGCTCGTGTAAAGCTAGAGCTGTAATGAGTAAGCTTCTGACTCTAACTCAGGAACAAAAAAAGCAAGAGGTTGTGACTGCCTCGACAGGTAATAATGGTCTAGCTACAGCTTATGGACTCGAAAAATTAGGGATTACTGGAACAGTATTTTTACCTTAAAACGTTTCCGAATTTAAAATGAATGAGTTACGTAAACATAACAATATTTCTCTCAAGCTTCAAGGAAATGATTTTACAGAAACTGGAAAAGCAGCTATGCAATATGCAAAAAAAAACAATTGTTTTTTTTACTCCCCCGATGGTAATGTAGAGGTGATTGCAGGACAGGGGACGATAGGTCTAGAGATAGTAAAACAGCTAGAGGAAATCGATCTAGCTGTTGATAGTATATTTGTTCCTGTTAGTAGTGGTGGTCTTGTTTCAGGAGTAGGTGGATATCTAAAATCCCTCAACAAGAATATAGAGATTATTGGTTGCTCGCCAGAAAATTCGGCTGTGCTTTATGAATCAATTAAAGCAGGGAAATTGATTGAAAAGCAGACCAAACCTACTCTTGCGGATGCAATGACGGGAGGATTATCAGCAGATTCCATCACATTAGAGTTGTGTAAGGAGTATGTTAATGATTACGTTCTTGTCAATGAAGATGAGATTAGAGATTCAATTTTATTGGCTCTAGAAGAGCATCGCTTAGTTATTGAAGGAGCATCAGCAGTAGCTATTGCTTCTTTTATCAAGAGAAAGGAAAAGTTTAAGGGTAAGAACGTAGTTTTAGTGGTTTGCGGTAGCAATATAGGCATGAATACTATAAAAGAACTACTACTTAAAGGAATTGAGAACCGGAGTGCGTAATGTTAGCCCTATGTGACGGTAGCTGTGATGAAGAGTATTTTCCGACATTTTAGTTATCAGAAGCGCACTTCTCATAAGTAAAAACTACCAAACCCGCATAACTGGCGGGTTTTCTTGTGGAGAAATAAAAAAGTTGAATTTATTGAGTAGTAAATTGTATTTTTCGGACTTGTTTTGTAATTTACTCCATAAGTAATAGATAAGCAAATACCATTAGATAGATGCGGTAAGTTTTGATTCATGATAGTTTAAAGAAATTTATGTGCCCCTGCTTATGTTGCCCAAACCAAAAAAGCGTTGGACACCTTCACACTGGGCAAGTTGGAAGCCCTTTGGTATTGGCGAACAATACCCCAACAATTATTGGGAGGTATTTCGGGCAATTTGGCTGTCACGGCACAAACTTTCTTATGCGTGGAATATCTTAAATAAGGGTGTTTGCGATGGTTGCGCTTTGGGCACAACCGGGATGAAAGATTGGACTGTAGAGGGAATTCATGTATGCAATGTTCGCTTGCGGTTGTTGCAGATGAATACTATGTCAGCTTTAAATCCCGATTTGCTGCAAGATGTTGGGCAATTGCAAACTAAAAAAAGTGCCGAATTGCGGGAATTGGGAAGGCTTCCTTATCCAATGATTCGCCGACGCGGGGAAAAAGGCTTTAATAGAGTTAGCTGGGATGAGGCAATGAAAGTCATTGCTAATAAAATTCGCGCTACTACACCAGAGCGCCTCAGTTTCTATATTACCAGTCGCGGCACTGTTAACGAAACTTATTACGCTACCCAAAAAGCTGTCCGGGCAATGGGAACTAACAATATTGATAACGCTGCCCGGATTTGTCATTCTCCCAGTACGGCAGGATTGAAAGCTTCTCTTGGTGCAGCAGCTACGACTTGTTCTTATAAAGACTGGATTGGCACTGATTTGTTGGTCTTTATTGGTTCCAATGTTGCGAATAATCAACCTGTCACCGTCAAATATCTGCACAATGCCAAGAAAGCAGGTACGAAGATTGTCGTCATCAATACCTACCGCGAACCGGGGATGGAGCGCTACTGGGTTCCTTCAATTGTGGAAAGTGCGATTTTCGGTACAAAGTTCGCCGAAGACTTCTTTCTGGTGAACATGGGCGGGGATATGGCATTTTTGAATGGTACAATCAAGCATATGATTGCCAACGACTGGGTAGATCAGTCGTTTATAGACAGGCACACAGCAGACTTTGACTCACTAAAAGCTTTCTTGGAAACTCAATCATGGGAAGAATTAGAGCGACTTTCCGGAAGCACCCAAGATGAAATGTACGCCTTTGCGAAAATGGTTGGTGAAGCTGAAAAAGCTGTCTTCGTTTGGAGTATGGGCATTACTCAGCATGAGTGCGGTGAAGACAATGTACGCGCCATTATCAACTTAGCCCTCACCAAAGGTTTTGTCGGTCGCGAAGGTTGCGGTTTGATGCCAATTCGCGGTCATTCTGGGGTGCAAGGTGGTGCAGAGATGGGATGTTACGCCACCGTCTTTCCCGGTGGTAAGTCTATCACGCCAGAAAATGCAGCACAATTAAGCCAGCTTTGGGGCTTTGAAGTACCTGTCACAAAGGGCTTAATTGCGCCGGAAATGATTAATGCAGCATATGATAG
>CAXTNZ010000370.1:0-5187 GCA_964245695.1 uncultured bacterium
TGGTGGCCGCAAACAAGCAGCAGCTTTCCTATGTGCATTTAACCGGATTTGATATTACCCATTATTAAAGCAACCCCGTCAGAAATTTATGATGTCTGCGTTGTCAAAGTTTAATATCTGCCGTTGTTAAGTTTTTATAAAACTCTAAAAGTTTTGTACTGCACATCAGCTGACTACGCTTGTAGTGTTTTACTCAGTTGTGACTAGGAAAAGTGAAATATTGAAGTATTCTCGCATACACTAAAGGCTTATAAAATCTACAGCTTGTACACACTCAATCTAGAAACTGATGTTAAAACCAATGTTGTTATGCCGTGCAGGATTAATAAGTGTCTTCTGTTTGACGGTAGCCTGCACGCAACTCTTTGATACTCAACAAACGATGAACACACAAAAGACGACGGATACTTCATCAATAACATCAACACCCGCAAGTGTAACCGCTACCTCCACGCCCGCTTCCCTGGCTGCGACACCAACAACCACTTCGACTCCAAAAAAGACCACTCCTTCAATTAATAAGGTAGTTACTACTCCTTCTGGATTAAAATATGTAGAACTTAAAGTTGGTAGTGGTGCAACACCAAAAACAGGTCAAATCGTCTCAGTTCAATATACAGGTACTTTAGAAAATGGTACCAAGTTTGATAGTTCACGCGATCGCGGTGTACCCTTTGAATTTCCAATTGGTACCGGACAAGTGATTAAAGGCTGGGATGAAGGACTTAGCACTATGAAAGTGGGCGGTCGTCGCAAGTTAATTATTCCACCATCGTTGGGCTATGGCGCACAAGGTGCCGGTGATGCAATTCCCCCCAACGCTACACTGATTTTTGATGTTGAATTGCTGGGCATCAAATAATCTTGATTAGCATGTTGTGTACCTATCAATTTATTGACAAGCCGCCACTACGTAAGTATGAAGTACATCGAAAATACCGCAGTGGAAGTATAGAAACTTATAGATACGCCACATGGCAAGCGAACACACCAATTTTTAGAAGAAATCCAAAGGCTAAACTCAGGGGAATTAAAAAGGGCAAAGACCTTGAATTTACTTGCCATCAGCACATTAGGACTGGGGGCTGAAAGAGAAACCGAAGCAACTTATAAAGAGTGGGAAAACCGCAAGCAGTTAGAGACAATAGAGCAGTGTTTGAATCAGATAGAGTCGCTGCTGACTAAGGTTATACCAAAAAATAAAGAAAAGGCACAACCTTGTTAGCCCGACTCTTTCTCTAAGAATTAAGCCGTTCCGCGTGTTTTGGCTCTAAGATTCTTCTGAGGAATCTTGGGAAAAAATTTTTTTGGCGATCGCATCCAATATCGTTGATATCTGGTCAGGACTAGATAAACTCAGTTGATATACAGTCGTGGCGTGGACTTGATTACTACCTATCACCACTTGTAACCCAGGTTCGCCCAGCAGATGCTTGATTAATTTGGCTTTTCCCTCAGCATCCAAGCGATCGCAGTTTTCCATTAATTTTTCTGGCATCAACCTCACCCTTATCTACCACAATAAGCGCCTAAGTGTATATAAAAAAATTTCTCAGGCAATCATACTGCTACTTGCAGGTCACTGGTATCCGTATTTTTTCTAGATATGGCTCCTGGTTGTAATACCCAAGCTGCGATCGCTTGCAGTATTTCAGCCTTTTCTTTGGGTGTGGCAGATTCAATTATTGGAATTGTCGTAACTTTTGAGGAGGTGCGGTAGTCATGACAACCAAAACACGCACCGTTCGCCGTCCGCAACAAATTGAAGAATCAAAAATGCAAGGCTATTTCATGATTTCCAGACGGGATGCATCTGTTGTGATCGCTAACAAGTTAACTGGTTCTCAATGCCGTCTGTGGCTTTATTTAATGATTGTCGATTCATTTGCAGACCATACGTCAGGTGGCGAAATTAAGTATCACGATTTGCCCTCCGTAGCGGAAATAGCAATAGCTGTGGGCAGTTCACCAGATACCGTTGACAAGGATTTAAGGAAACTTCGTAAGCTTGGGCTTTACGAGTATCGAACTGTAACGGTGCAGGGACATAACAGTACAGCAGCCAACGCCAAAGCCGAAGCCGAACGTCTTAAATCTAAGTCTCAATCTAGCTCGAAACCTACTCAGGACAAAGGTTCCGCTTATTTAAGCGCTATCTCCGCTTATTTAAGCGGAAAATTAGAGTCAAAATCTTTACCCCATAAGGATTTCAGCGCTTCTTCATATCAATCAAATTATTCAGACTTTATAAAAACTCTCTCAGAAGAGGAGCGAGCGAATTTTTTAGAATTTTGTAGAGAAAAAACTTTGAAGCTTAGTCAGGAAGTAAATGACATTGAGGCATGGCTAGCACATCAAAACAAGGCAGGAAAAAACCGTTGGGAGGTCTATTATCAAAAATTCACTTCATCCCAGCTAAAACCGGAAAACAAGCCCGATAAAAATGTAGAAGCCCGAAGACAATTTCAACAGTGGCGGCAAGAAATGAAAGAAAAAGAGCGACTTGCTGAAGTTAGGGGACAGCAGGAGTCGCAAACCAAAGTGAAGGGTGAAGACAACAACAATTCAAACCAGGAGGGCAAAACATGACTGACAAGTTGCCTCCCCAAAATATTGAGGCAGAAGAAGCGATACTTGGTGGTATAATGCTCGAAGATTGAAGCAATAAGCCGTGTAAACGAAAGTCTTACTCCAGAAGCATTTTATCTCGATTGCCACAAAGATATTTATCTTGCAGCGCAGCGCCTTCATTATCAAAACAAACCAACGGATTTACTGGCGTTGATAAATTGGCTGAGTAACCATGAAATGCTTGCTCGAATTGGTGGCAAAAATAAACTAGCCTCGCTTGTAGACCGCACGGTGTCTGCCGTCAATATCGATGCTTTAGCTGAATTGGTGATGGAAAAATACCAAAGGCGACAGTTGATTAAGGCTGGCAGTGAAATTGTTCAACTTGGTTATCAAACTGAGACTGAATTGCCTGAAATTCTTGAGCGTTCGGAACAAAAACTGTATCAAGTTACGAGCGCAACTTTTGATACAAACACCGAACATAACAGTACAATTACTACCGCTGCCTACTTTGATTTAGAGTCAATCAGCCCAATTTACCCCACAGGTTTTAATGAACTTGATAATTTGATGGTGGGTTTTGAACCAGGAACGCTCACTATTGTTGCAGGCAGACCGTCAATGGGCAAGGAGCGCGATCGCCCTCAATTTGGCTCATTCTACAATGCTGCTTCACAACTTGCCTGTGGCTATCTTCTCATTAGAAATGACTAAAAAGCAGTTGGAGTATAGATTATGGAGTTTAATTAGCATTACTCAGCAATATGAAGAGTTAGGACTCAAGCCACTATGAGCGCGATCGCATTCGTCGGCATCGTTCTGGTGGTAAACCTTTAGCTGAATGGGAATTTAACAACATCGCCAAAATTGTTGGTATTGCTACCGAAGTAGCACTTTATATCAACGATGACCGAGGGGTGACAGTTTCCGCAATTGCTTCCCAGTGTCGCCAAATTTTGGCTCGTGAGGGCTTTCTTAGGCTTGGTGATAGTTGATTACCTGCAAATGATGGCTGAAGACCAAGAGCGGAAATCGTAACTACGAACTAGGCGATGTAGCGAGGGGACTTTACAAAATGGCGGGGGAGTTGGATGTTCCGGTGCTGGCACTGTCGCAAATTTCTCTCTTCAGTTGAAAGCAGGCAAATTAAGCGACCGATGATGAGTGACCTTTCACAGTCGGGAATTCTAGAAATGGTTGCAGATAACATCATACTCGCCTACCGGGACGAGTACTATAACCCTGACACCGTAGACACGGGAATTTTAGAGCTAATTTTAGCAAAGTCACGCCACGGTGAGACGGGGACGGCAACTGTGCTTTTTGATAAGTCCTATGGAGTTCTCAGAAATTGTAGTCAATGAAGCGCTTTCAGTAGTTGACTTATGCAGCGGTGTCGCTTAAGCGATTCCCGCTTGCTTCAATTATTGTTGGAGGATTTAAGCTTAATGGATTGTGCGAACAAGACGAATACTGTTGCGACAGACTGCGCGATCGCTTAAGCGGTGTCACCATCTACCCTGACGTGCGCGACTTATGGAGCGAATGAAAAGACGCAGACCTCATTACTTCCAGCCCTCCCTGCCAGCCCTTTACCGTTGAAGGAAAACGCTTGGGAGGAACAGACAAGCGAGATTGTATACCCGCAGTTCTACGAATTGTTAGAAGAAGCCAGCCCAAATTCTTCGCACTCGAAAACGTGCCTGGATTGTTATCAGCCCCCCTTCCGGAACCGAAAGAAAGGGCACATATTTCCAACAGATGCTCAAAGAGCTTCACTCTAGTGGGTACGATGCGGAATGGGTTGTTGTCGGAACAGCCCAATACAACACTTTAGGTAACAAGCAACGAAAAAGAAGTAATAGCTAAATTTGAGTCCACCCATCCTTTAATCCTCGCTTATCTTAATTTGTCAGAGGGCGAACCCATGCACTCAAAAGAATTTTCCATACAGTCTGAATTATCGGCTACTGATACTGTAGTAATTGCAGTCGAGGTAATAGAGGAGCTAACCCAGGACGAAGCAGATGACCGCCATCGGTTAGAGCTAAAAATAGAACGGGCATTTTATGAGGCAGGTTGCGCCTTGAGAGAAGTGCGGGAACGGCGGCTGTACCGAAGTACTCACAGTAATTTTGAGGAATATTGCCGCGATCGCTTTAACTATAGTCGCGATACTGCTTACTTGAAGATTGCGGCTGCTGTTGTCTGTGACAACATCCAGAAATTTTTGCCGACCATTGGTCGGCAAATTCCGATGCCGACCAACGAGCGTCAATTGCGAGATTTGGCATCATCGAATTTTGAACCAGAAGTTCAAGCGGATGCATGGTTGCAGGGAGTAGAAGAAGCTGGTGGTAAAGTTCCTAGTGGGCGCATTATTAAGGGGATTGTGGAACGTCTGAAGGAAAAGCCTTTATTTCTTGCCACTGATTTTTGCCTGGTAGGTGATGTGTTTACTTTAACTAAGTTGGAGGGTACTGAACGCAAATATAATGGCTGTTGAGCGATCGCTGTTGCGCTCAATGACTTTACTGTAGAGGTTGAAGTTCATGATACTACCGTTATATAACACCTACCCAAAGCTACCCATAACTGGACATATCTACCTTG
>CAXTNZ010000371.1:0-5093 GCA_964245695.1 uncultured bacterium
AAGCTGTGGAACCAAACACAAGCAACACCCCCGGATGAAAGAATTACGATTCCATTGACGACTTGGATATGGATTGGGGGAATGTTAGTTATGGAATTAGCTTTGATTGCCGGACATTTTAACTTTAATTTAAGTCCGAGCTTAGTAATTAAATCTTCAATTGGCTGGGCTAAGGGCTGGGCTTTATTAGCTGTATTTCCTTTGGTTGGCGTGTTAAAAATTCGACCTCAGTTACTCTGGAGGGCTGCTTGTATCGTCTGTTTTCAAACATTGCTTTTCTCACCTATATTTATTTTGGCTTACCTAGTCCACTTACCAGAAATGCCCTATGTTTCTCCTTTAAGAATTGTCGGTGGACCTAGCGATGAGTTTTTTGCCTTCAGGCTTTACGAAATTGATCCCAGCAATGGGTTCCCCCGGTGGCGACTTTTTACTCCTTGGGCACCAGCTTTAGGCTTTATGGCTAATGTTTACTTTTTTATGGCATTACAAGAAACTAATAAAAAATGGCGCTGGATAGGTATAGCGGGCAGTATCTTCATGTGTGTTATTTCCGCCTCACGCTTGGCATTGTTATCCATAACAGTAGTTTTTTTACTTACCAAGGTGTTAACTAATTTAGCTCGTCCAGTCGTTTTAATTGCTTTAGGCTTTGGCAGTTTCATCGGTAGTCTAATCACAACCACTATATTCAAGAGTTATGAAACTTTTCAGCAGAAATTCACAGACGCTAGACCAGAGTCTTCTAAAGTTCGTGAAACTTTAGCCGAAATTGCCCTTGACCGTTCGTCCAATGAAGCACCTGTATGGGGACATGGCGTTGTAGAACAAGGACCGCATTTAGTGGAATATATGCCGATTGGCTCTCACCATACTTGGTATGGTCTTTTATTTGTCAAGGGTTTTGTAGGAGTTTTCGCTTTAGCTTTTCCTATGTTATGTAGTTTTTTAGATTTATTGGTTAAAGCTCAAAAAAGTGAAACTGCAAAAGTTGGTTTGAGCATGACATTAATCTTATTTCTCTATACATTTGGTGAAAATTTAGAAATTTTATCCTACCTCTATTGGCCCGGTTTGGTGATAATGGGCATGGCATTTAAAGGAGAAGTTCAGACTAGTATCTCTCCGGGTAGGCACACTCAGGCAACTTCTATTTAAAGGTGAAGTTACCAGAAAAATTTAATTATTTTTAATCCACATAATAGTAATGCTAATCAAGAAGCTAAAGCATATATTATCCGGTCAATTTATTCGCAATGTTGGTTGGCTAGGGGGAGCAGAATTAGCGAATCGTATCTTCCGTTTGGGCACAACCTTTACTTTAGCTCGCATGTTTAACGCCCACGATTACGGGCTGGTAGCAGTTGTTTTAACCACCAATGAATTTGCAACTGTTTTTACCCTCAAATATGGCATTGGAGCTAAGATTATTCAGGCAGATGAACAGGAACTAAAAGTTATATGTGACACATCGTACTGGCTTAATTGGATTTTGTGTGTCTCCCTTTTTGTTATTCAGTGTATTGCTGCCTTTCCGGTTGCCTCGTTTTATAAAGATAACCAAGTTATTCTGCCTATCTGCGTTCTTGCCTTAGTTTATTTAATGCTGCCAATTTTTATGGTTCAGTCTGCACTGATTCAACGCGAGAACCGACTAAAAATTACGGCGTTATGTAATGTTGCACAGTCGATAGTGGGTAATATTATAACTATAGGTCTGGCTTTATTGGGTTTAGGACTGTGGGCTGTAGTATTGTCCACAGTTCTAACAACTCCAATATGGATAGTAATCAATTACATGAATCATACCTGGCGACCGCCTAAGTCCATTAAGCTTGACCATTGGCGGGAAATTGCTAATTTTAGCAAAGATTTACTTGGCGTTGAATTACTAGGTAAGCTAAGAGGTAATATAGATTATTTAATAATTGGACGTTTTCTAGGAATTAACGCTTTAGGAATATACTATTTTGCCTTTAATGCTGGATTAGGGATTAGTCAAAATGTAATGAATGCATTTACTTCGGCTTTATTCCCTCATCTTTGTGCGGCTCGTGGAGATTTAAAGCAGCTTAAGGAACGATTTTTTAGTAGTCTCAAATCCACTGCCATAATTGTAGTTCCACTTATTCTTTTACAGTCGAGTCTAGCCCCGTTATACGTGCCAATTGTTTTTGGGCAAAAGTGGGTAACGGCAGTTCCAGTCTTGGTACTTATCTGCCTCTCAGCTTTGCCGCTACCCCTTGCTAATGCCACTTACCTACTACTAAAAGCTGTGGGTAAAACAGATATCGTTCTCTACTGGAATTTAATTTATACTGTGTTATTCGCCATTTCCTTACTAGTCGCTGTTAAATGGGGAATTTTTTGGGTAGCCGCAGCAGTATTCATTTGTCAAATACTATCAATGTCTATCTTCAGTATCTGGGCTATTAGATATGTCTTTGGCAAAAATTCAGCTTTTTCAGTTGTAGAAAAATAGTGAATGCTGCTAGTGCTGAGTTCTTTTATCTTTTAACAATGTCATACTTCTCTAATTTAAGATAATCAAGAGTAAATGAAGCTGCTTTATTGGAAAGGTACTGCTAATAATTTTGGTGACGTTCTCAACCTTTGGTTATGGGAACAATTGATTCCAGGTGTATTGGATGAAGACGAGAACACTGCATTTGTTGGAATAGGCACTTTGCTAAATGATATGTTACACAACTGTATGCCACAGGCTCGTCGGTTTGCGATATTTAGCTCTGGGGTGGGTTATGGAAAGGATTTCGGAGAGAATCCTTTGATGATACCAAAACTAAAAGTAGATGATTCTTGGAAAATCTATTGTGTAAGGGGACCATTATCAGCACAAGCACTCGGTGTTTCTCCTGAATTAGTAGTAACAGACGGAGCGCTACTTCTAAGACGGTTATTTAAAGCTAGTAACCCTAAGGTGAATAAATTAGCTTTCATGCCCCACCTTGAACAAGCTCAACGGGGTAGTAAGGCGTGGAAATCAGTATGTGAGCAAATTGGATTTGGATACATCGATCCGCGTTGGTCAATAGAACAAGTTTTGTCCTCTATTAGCCAGACAGAAATATTGCTCACTGAGGCTATGCACGGTGCAATCGTGGCGGATGCCCTCCGTGTACCTTGGATTCCTTTGCGTACTAACGTCAGGGTTCTTGGTTTTAAATGGTGGGATTGGTGCTTATCTATTGGTTTGGAATATCAACCAAGAAACGTAGTAAATGTGACGGACTTAGCTGACACAGGCATTAACTCGTTAGCTCGCCATTGGGCAAAGAAGAAGCTGGCTGCAATACAACTTGCTTACATTGCGAAGACACAACGCCCATTTTTAAGTGATGATACTTACATCGAAAATCTTACTGTTGAACTTGAAAAAAGGCTACAGGAATTTAAAGATGATATAGCAAAGGGATATTATTGTGAAAAGAATGAAACACTTAAGTAAATGGCTAGGAATGAACGTGAAATACTTAGCCCTTTTGCCGCCATCCCTAATTAAAACTTATTTTGAGTTGGCATAACTTGTTTAATCAAGGTTTGGTGTGTAACCCATTAACTCAGTCACCAGGCTGCAAGTAAACTCAATATTATTCCCCGGAGGTTAAACATTATGCCAACCATATCTGTTATTATTCCAGCATACAATGCTGAACGCACCATCTTAGAAACTATCGCATCAGTTCAGCAACAAACCTTTTCTGACTTGGAATTGATTGTGGTTGATGATGGCTCGACTGACCGAACTCTAGAGTTACTCTATACTGTTACAGATGAGCGTCTAAGAATTTTCTCCTATCAAAATGGTGGAGTTTCAGTGGCTCGTAATCGTGGCATTTCTCATGCTACTGGAGAGTTTATTGCATTTCTCGATGCCGATGATTTATGGACACCAGATAAATTAGAAGCTCAGCTAACAGCTTTGCAACAGCATCCAGAGGCAGGAGTTGCTTATAGCTGGACTTATTTCATTGATGAACAAGGAGGACCTTCCTACGTAGATGATTCTAGATCCTTTGAGGGTAATGTTTATGCGGAATTATTAGTTACCAATTTTCTGCACAACGGCTCGAATCCTTTAATCCGCTCTCAAGCTATTAAGTCTGTAGGAGGCTTTGATCCTGCACTTGCATTTGGTGAGGAGTGGGACTTTTATCTGCGGCTAGCGGTTCGTTGGGCTTTTGTACTAGTTCCCAAGCCACAAATTTTATATCGTCAATCCTCAGTCTCAGCGTCCTCTAAGGTTGAGGAAATGGAGCAACAAACTCTTATCATGCTTGAAAAGGCATTTCAAGCTGCTCCACCAGAACTTCAATATCTAAAAAATCAGAGCTTTGCTTGGATTTATAAGTATGGCGCACAACAATATTTGAAATACAGTACCGATATTAGTGGAGTTAACAAAGCTAGTCAGAAGCTGTGGAAGGCAATCCGCCTGCGACCGCAAATTTTGCTAGAAAAATATACTCAAAGTCTGATTAAATGGTTGCTCAAAAAGTCGATATTAATCCGGCTTAATTATAGAATTGCTTGACATTATTTCCGAGGAGTAAAAGTTTAAATGCCTACCATATCCGTGATTATTCCGGCATACAATGCTGAACGAACTATCTTAGAAACAATTACATCAGTTCAGCAACAAATCTTTACCGATTTTGAGATGATTGTGATTAACGATGGCTCAAGCGATCGCACTCTAGAATTACTCCACAGTGTTACGGATGAGCGCCTGAGAATTTTATCTTATGAAAATGGTGGGGTGTGTGTGGCTCGCAATCGTGGTATTTCTCATGCCACGGGAGAATTTATTGCCTTTCTTGATGCCGATGACTTATGGACACCAGATAAGTTAGAAGCTCAACTAACAGCTTTGCAACAGCATCCAGAAGCAGGAGTTGCTTATAGCTGGACTTATTTCATGGATGAACAAGGAGAATCTTTATCTCCAGGTGAGCCTGCATTCTTTGAAGGTAATGTTTGTGCCCAATTGTTAGTAAATAATTTCCTTACCTGCGGCTCAAATCCTTTAATCCGCTCTCAAGTTCTTCAATCTGTAGGAGAGTTTGATTCCGCAT
>CAXTNZ010000372.1:0-5040 GCA_964245695.1 uncultured bacterium
CCCCCAATCCTAATTAAGGGCAACGGGGATGAATGCCACCTTGAGTACAAATGTAAGCCAGTTGCTTGGGATCTAAATGTTTAACTTGAGTAAAATCAACCCCCTGTACCACAGCAGATTGTGCGCCTATTTCTGGCGTTTTCACAAATTGATCCGCTGGGTCTTGTTTGCCAGGGGCAAGAATTGTCCCTTGAAAATCAGCGCCAGCCAGATTCGCCCCGCGTAAATCTGCAAGACTCAGGTCGGCATTTCGCAAGTTAACGTTTTCCATCTTGGCAGAGCGCAAAATAGCACCAGTCAGGCGAGTCGCGCTCAGGTTAGCATCGCTAAGATTGGCACGATCCAAATAAGCACCCGATAGGTCAGATCCTTGCCAATCGGTTTTGGTTAAGTTGGCAAACGATAATTGCGTTCCTATGGCAATGACGCGACCTAGACGAGCAGCATACATATTGGCTTCGTTCAATTTCGCTTCGCCTAAATCCGCCCCAGTCAGGCTGGCGTTTTCCAAAACTGCGCCACGCAAATCTGCTCCCACTAACTGAGCGCTGCCGAGTTTAGCATTAACTAGACGGGCGTTGGATAAATTAGCTCGGTTGAGGGTGGCACGTCTCAAATCCGTACCGATCATTAAGACGCGGCTGAGGTTAGCATCGGTGAGATTGGCAAGTTTTAGCTGAGCGCCGCTCAAATCAGCAATCGAATCGTCGTAGGTATCCCAACGTCTATCTTCTCCTGCGCCCCGGAAACGACTACCCTTAAAACTCGCAGAGTTCAGATTTGCGAATTTGAAATTAACTCCCGATAAATCAACGTTGTTTAGCTCTAAGTTAGTGGAATTGTTAACACCGCTTTGTCCCAATTGAGTGCGGCTAAGATCCAGTCCGTCTGTTTTACCACTGTAGACAGCTAGAATTTTATTGATTGCCCGTTGGTTAATCTGTAACCTTGCTTGTCGCGTTTCCCCATCTTGAGGTGAGTTGCTGCTGACATTTATATCGCCAGCGAGAAACTGATTCATGCGTTTTAAATCGGGGATGGTTTTCGGACCGATATTTACCAATGCTTGTTGAATCGTATCAAGCAGGATGGGGTTGGTTTCCTTGGTTTGTAGACTGACAAGAAATTCGAGCGCCTGCGGGTTATTCAGAGTACCCATTGCCAGAATTGCACTCCGGCGTTCCTCATTGCTAGCGGTGGAGTTGGGAGTTAACTGTTTTTGCAGTGCGAGAAACTGTTGTATTTTGCCTTGCTCGGATTGGCGCTTGGTTTCCTGAGTTTGGATGTATACTTGAGTGCCTACTAAAGTTCCCAACACGGCAACCATGCTGAGGAGCGCCACTCCAAACAGAGGGAGACTGGGGTTTTGCCGCATCCGCCCCCAGAGGTTAGGCGGCTCAACATATTCTAATGCGATCGCTCCTTCCTCTTCTGGTTGTGTCAACTCGTTAGACTGAGTGAGGTTTTTACCATCTAAAACCGAGGGTGCAAAGGGGCGAGTGGCATCTATTGTATAAGTACCTGCTAGGCGATCGTGCAGTGCGCGGCGACGCTCCTGCTTCGACGGTAAGCCTATCCCTTCTCCCAACCAGATCAAAGCAACCAATGCCGTGAAAATACTTAAATTAGGAAATAAGGCACTGTATCTCCATAAAAGATAAGCAACGGACATTGGCACAGTCCAACGACCAATTCCTTCTCGCACCAAAACTGCCCCTAAACCAGGTGGTGTCCCTTTCTCGCTGACCACCTTAACGCCAAACCAACGCTTCGGAATTGTGCTACCAGTTTTAGCCAATAAATACAATTGCCAGCCTGATACTGTCAAGGGCGCTAACAAAGCTATTGTCCACAAAAAATTAGTCGGCCATGCCACATTTCGAGTTCCGTAACTCACAGGCAGAGCCAAGGGTTGGGCGATCGCTCTTTCAGTTACTACCAGCACGGGGTTGAGTGGCACTCGGTCTAGATCGCTTCTAGAATTCGCATATACACCCATGCCGAAGGGAATCAACCCACTGACAACTACCAGTGTAATTTCAGCTACCCAAGCCGCAATGCGCCTAGTTCCTAGGGGTAGGGAATTGGATTTTTCCGGCTCTTTTGTTCGGCTGGTTTGATTACTACTTCTCCTCACAGTTGGGATCACCATCGCATAATTCCCTTTAACTTTATTTATTTTTACGCCTCTAGCGGCGCAGTTAGAATATACTATTGCTTGTGTTCAAAGCTGCTAGACACAAAAAATTTGTATCCAACATACACCAAACCTGCCAACAGTGCCAGACTGATGACAGACGTAACGAGTTTGAGCATTGCTTGCAGCATCGCCAAGCCGAATAGAACCGCCACACCCAAAACCGTTAACTTTCCCATTCCAGACAAGCTGTTAAACCAGATCGTCAATTTCTCTAGGTGCGACTTCCAATCTCCAAAACCAGATTCGGACATCTGTTGGCGTTGTGACTGGTTAACTACCACTTTAGGAGACGAGGAATTAATCTCTTCCTCTAGCTTTTGGAGGGGATGGTGCAAGTCTTCTTCTCTTTGAGGATTCATCAATCTTTTTACCTCAGCTTGGATACTTATTTAACAACCAACCAACCAAATACTAAGTGATTTTAGCTAAAGTCTGTGTGTGAAAGACCTTTCTTGCGAGGAATTAATCATGTTTTTCTGTTGTTGGCTTCAGAGGCGTTGCCATCACCTAAAACATTTATATTCTTGAATCTTTAGACATGTAGTGATTTATGAGAGCGAATAAAAAATGATACGCCACAATTATGAACAAAAACGAATTGCCGTCGTCTACCAACTCAAGCGATGTATATCAATATCGCTATAGAAATCGGGAGCATTAGCAATTGAAGACGCTGATGCTAATTACAATTGTTCCCGCATTGGCTATGAGTTTGGTTCTCAGAGGATGTTAATTTGGCTCTCGGCACCGCTTGTCGTGATTAAATCCAATTTCCAACCTGATCCGCTGATTGTCAATGGCTATGTCAGGGGAAGCAAACAAAAGCAATTGCAGCAACATTGGCGCTGCACCTAATCAAATTATCGCTCGTTACAGATCCACTGCCTTACTTGCGATTAACAGTTGAAAGCGCTTTTAAAGCAACACTGTTGATAGACAGTCCTAGGGGGCGCTTCTGTGTTATAGCGGATAGTTACTCTCTCTGGCTTGCCAGAATCGGGTTACTGGCACAAGGGAAATTACTCGCGCTTCTGTCGATGAGCTATCGATAGCGACAGTATAACTATAGCCTCTCGTTTTCGCAACACTAGAAGTAGCCAATAGTCCAAAGTCCAAAGTCAATAGTCTACAGAAGCAGTTTTTAACTGTTGACTGTTGACTGTTAACTATTGACTAATGACTAATCTTCCCGTGATTGAGCTGGCACTTCTACTGCGGTAACATCAATAGTGCCTTCTGGTGTGAAGCGCCGAAAATGACTTTGTTGCACCAACAGTTGCTCTCCACAGTTAGGACACTGCAACTGAGTGTTATTTAACCCGGTAAATTCATGGGCACAAACGGGACACTGGTCACTAACCAAGTTGCGTTGTAGCCACCAGCGAAACCCGAAGAACGCTAAAACGGGTGCTAAGAATAGCAGCCCAAAAATAATCAGCAGCGAATTAACCAACCAGCCCAAGCCGAATGACCCCAGCAACCAGATAACTGCTAACAGGGTGAGCCAAGGGCGAAGATTTAAGAGATTCAACTGAAAGGATTTAAGGCTCATTTTTTAAATGTTGTCCTGCTCTCCCTCTAGGATAGCGAGTTTACAACATAGTCAAGCCTCGATCAAGAGTCAAAAAACTCTTAACTTAGGAGTGCGATTCAACTTAGGACTAATGAATGTTGACTGTGGACGAAAGCTGCTGTTGCAACTGCTGTTGAAAGGCATTAATACCAAATATAGCGATCGCCTGTTCTCTCAGCCACTTACCATCACAACGCCCGTCATCGCCAGTGAGCATTTCTATACAAGCCGCCGCCACAGCATTTGGATCGCGGTGCGGTACTCTCCATCCTAGTTTGCCATCCTGTAACGGGTCAGCAGACCCATCAGCATCACCGGATAGCACCGGCACTCCACAAGCCATCGCCTCCAAATAGACAATGCCAAAGCCTTCTTGGGAAGGCATAATGTAGGCATCGGCGAGGCGGTAGTGTTCCATTAATTGTTCTGTGGGGACGAAACCAGCAAAAATAACAAGGGAACTCACACCTAAATCGGATGCTAGCTGGGCTAATCGCGGTTGGTCATCGCCACGTCCAATTACCAAGTATTTTACTTCTGGGAAGATTTTAGCCACATCGGGTAAAGCCCGAATAGTCACATCTACGCCTTTGTAAATATCTCCTGACCACAACCGCGCTACAGTCATTAACACCTTTGCACCAGTTAAGTTATACTTATTGATTAATTCTGGCTGCTTTTCTCCTGGTGTAAATTTGTCCCCATCAATCGCACAGGGAAGCATGTGTACGATGTTAGGGTCTATACCATTAGCTGCACAAGCGCGATCGCGGCTGTAGCGACTTATTGTCCAAATTCTCGATGCTGATGTTAAGGCGCGACGTTCTAAACTTTTAAGCGGCTCCCAGACTTCTTTACCGTAAGTCAGCACGGTATAAGGAATGCCAAAGGGCTGGCAAAGGGTTTGTACTAGTACCGCCAAGTTGATGTGACCACAGAAAACGTGCTGGGGGCGCTGTTGCAGCAGACATTTAAGTAATGCTGCTGCCATTTTGACTCTCCCCAACTTAGGGGACTGGTTTTTGAAGTAATGAAATTTTAAATGCTGAGATTCAAAAGGATTTGAGCAGTCAGAACCATCTCGCAGTAAAAATACTTCTGCCGAATACGGTTGTTTCAATCCGATATAAGCTCGAAAAATATCCTTTACATACGATTGAATTCCGCCTTCGCGTTCAAAAATTTCTAAGAACACGAAGACATGCTGAGTCTTTTTGCTAAATTTATCACCTTTGGGTGATGTTTCGCCCACATTATTAATTAGCAT
>CAXTNZ010000373.1:0-5031 GCA_964245695.1 uncultured bacterium
ATAACTGAATTACATTGTTGACGACGTTGGGTAAAAGTCGGTAAAACTGGTATGCTTCTGTGTAGAGTGTTGCCGCGATTACCCGATCTACAGATGTGCGCGTGCGCGTTACTGGATCGAATAAAATATAACGGCTGTTTGCTGGCAACAATGCTACTGGACGCTGTTCTTCTTGAGTGTAAGCCAGAAGAGGACCATACTCATGAAGCCACCAGTTATCCTCTAGCACTACACGACGGGTGCGAATTTGAGAGGAACGCGCTAGAGCCTCCACCGGATCTTTAGCTCGACTAAGGTTATCCGACTGGGCAGGTGGACTAATATTTATCCCCATTACCTTTGCTACTGCACCCGCTGCCACTAATAAAGGCGTTCCAAGTTGAGAAAATGCGGTTTCTTGCTGCGGTTGCAATACGGAAGCTAATTTAGAGAGCGAAGAACTGACTACCTGACGATTGAGTTGCTCTCGTTGTTGAAATTGGCGAAAAGCTGTCTCTGTTTCCTGCTGTTGGAGTTTCTTTAAATAGTCGAAGAATTCAGAATGTAAATCTGCCAAAATGCTTGGTAGTGAAGCGGCATTTTCTGACTTTATTAGTGATAAGTAGCGCTCAAATGCTGCTGTGGGTTCTGTCTTGAATATCTCATTTAAATGATTTATCCAACCCCGTAAAAGGGCTTTAGCTTCTGCTTCACCCGTCGCCACTAGCCTGACTAAATCTGCAATGGAAATCTGCGATAATTCTGTTGCCTCAATTGCTACTGCTACTATCAAAGATTCACCAATTTTGGTTGCTGCACCAAACAACGCCTCGCCTACGCCCACACTGAATAGATAACGGCGATGCTCGTTTGCAGCCGCTTGTGTGAGGCGATAAACCGGAGGCTTGAAGCTTTGTGTACCGCCCTTTTCTCCCATCCCTTTGGGATCATCGCCCTCTGGCATCTCATCCTTGACTTTTGTGGCAAACACTGCTACTGAGCCAGTCTGCACGACCCATACTAATTCTGGGTCATCTAGCAGTAGTCGTTCATTTGCTTTCAGGCGATACAGGACTTCCATATATCTATTACAATAGCAAGGTTATGCAAAATTACTCAACCTTCTACGGCTTGAGCGATCGCCCTTGGTGGGGCTTTGCCCATCGCGCTCTGTTTGCTGTTGCACCTGATGCTGCCAAATCTGATGCTGGAAATTTGGGGTAATCTGTTGGTTCAATTGCTACTGCTACTAGACAATCAGGATTTTGGATTATCGGTGACTGCACCAAACAACGCTCCCCCTGCTCTAGGTCGATATTTTTTGGCACATTCATCCAATGTTTTGTCTAATACTGATGTCTACACAAGCTTGTTCTGAATAATCGTAGTTAGTTGTCAGCAAGAGGATTGACAATTTAAAATACATGTACAGAAGTTTGTACATAAACGGATGCTATCCTACAAAATCACATCCCCAACCGATGCCAGAAATGACTTTTTTAAGCTGTTAGACCTGGTAGTAGAAAATCATCAAGTGTATATCATCAATCGTCGTGATAGTGAAAATGTAGCGGGGAATTGCTGAGTCAGATTTAGTGAGTTTGGTTGAAACGGTTTATCTTTTGCGTTCGCCTGCGAATGCACGTCGCCTGCTGGATGCAATAGAAGAGTCAAAAACAGGAAAGATTCAACCTCAAACTATCGCAGAACTTTACTCTGAGTTGGGGATTGACCAAAAAGAAGAAAAAGAAAGTTGAAGCTAATGAAATTAAGCCAGTTGTAGTGAATCGCACTCCTGGTTTTAGTTCTAAATTTAAAGAAGATTTAGGTTGGTGGTTTAAGCAAGATTTTCACCTTTTAACTATTAAATATCCGCGTGTTTGACTCGAAACAGCATCACCAGTGTTCATCGCATTCCAAAGCATTGTGGCTGAAACCCAAACCGGAGGATATTTGTAACTTGATACATCTTCAATCAGAAATTTATCTGTTTTCTCGTGATATGCTGCAATCGGTGAGATATGTCCGCTTCCGATTTGACCTATTGCCGAACGATTATAGTTAACAATAATAAAATCATTATCATTTTTTAGATTAGCTTTTGCTACCGCACGAAACTGTTCTAGTGTGGTAGTTGATGCATGATATACCTCAACTTTGCGGTTGTGACTTTGTAGGAGAAGTGCTAATTCATCAAGCGACATTCCCAGAAAAGTGACTAAGTAAGGTGAGCGAATCCTTGATGCGGTGCTAGTGAAGAAAGTATCCTGAGTTAAACGCTGATATGTACTTTGATGACTTCCCAAAGCGTTAAGAACTATCACCCCACTAGCAACACCACAATAAGCAGGACGCTTCTGAGTTTCAAAGTTAGTATTAAGTAGGCTGTAGTCTTTTCGTATTTGGCTCTCACTGAGCAATTTTTTGCCCATTGGTGATTCTAACGAAATCAGGTGTTCGGGAAGTGACAATCGATTAACAGACGGTGGAGTGAACGCATAATATCCTACTGCTGCTAAACCAGTGATACCTAATAATCCAGCAACGGTAGTCACTTTAGCAGCAATTTGTCGCACTCGATACTTTGCATTCTTCATTTAAACTAAACCTCCCTGCACAAAAACGGTAGAATTACCATAACTTTATGTTATTTTTAATATAAATATACATTTTGCTATTTTGCCTGGGTAATGTTATTTAAGCGTACTTATGCCATTTTTGTTAAATTCCCATAATGTTTTCGAGTATTTAGTTGAGCTTGGCTTGTGCAATAATTCCGAACAAGCAACCAGTAAGGTAGAGCCAGTTGCAGCTAAAAACTTTAACTTATTAGTGACTTTTGATGACAGTCGTAAGCTTCTGGTTGTCGCAAGCGGGTTGCTAGAAGCTACTGAGCAAGGCTTCGGTACAGCTAGTGGGCGGATGAAAGCTATCTTAGAGCAGTTTTCTCGAAAGAATATTGACTTGCAGCGTGTGCATTTGAATGCAAACTCAACTGATGTCTACACAAGCTTGTTCTGAGAACGTGTATGAAAGTTCTAGCAATCGCAAGATATGAGATTGCTTCGCTCCACTACGTTGCGCTCGCAATGACAATTTATAATCTGGGTTTGATATAACTTACACATTTAGGATACTCCCATCGTATCTAAATAATAAAATTGGTTGCAATAAATTAGAAAGTAGTTGACAGACAAAGATAGCAGTATCTTTTTGCTTTTCAGTGTGCCTTGACTTACTGTTTCCTTTTTTTACTATATTTACAGATTTATCTTATTAACGGTTCAGTTCAGCAGCAAAATAAACCGTCTCTTTTGCTTTCCCATCTACAATTATCCTTCATTACGCAGCAACGAGCGCATATTTTCCCCCATCGTGCCATAACTCTTCATGAGTACCCCGCTGCACCACTTTACCTTGCTCCAATACAATAATTTCATCATAATCGCGAATCGTGCGCTCGTCGGTGAGGGATGACAATACAAGAGCGATCGCGTCGCCGCAAGTTTCATTGCAGTAATGGTGGCTAAATTGTTAGAACTAAGGTAGTGGTACTGATTATATAAAGGCGAAAAACATGAGCATTCAACTTAAACCCTAACATGAGCAACTGATTCAATCCCGACTTGCAAGTGGTATATACGAGAATGCAGATGATGTTATTGTTAAAGCTTTAAAATTACTGGAGGAATGGGAGAAGGGTTATCAGGAGTGGGAAGAAGAAACCCGTAAAAAAATAGCTGTTGGACTTGCTCAAATCGAACGTGGAGAAGTAGTTGACGGTGAAGTAGTCATGGCACGATTATTCGATAAAATACGGAAAGCACGTGAAAATAAAGGGTGATGCAATACGTTATAGCCCAAGAAGCAATTCGAGATTAGATAATATTTTGGATTATTTTTTAAGTCGTAATATTGACGCGGGGGAAAGATTTACACAAGAATTTAATAAGAAGTGTAAGTATCTAACACAATTTCCAAATATAGGGAGGAGTTACGCAAATATTGAGCCGACATTAAGAGGAACACCTGTAGATGGCTACATCTTATTTTACCGTGTATTTGAAGATAGTATTGTGATTGTGCGTTTAATTAATGGCTACCGTGATTTAAAATCCGTATTCACAAATGTAGATAATAAATGAACAATAACTTTGAATTTACTTATAGTAAGGTGTCAAGAGTGGTCGTTTAAGAAGTGCCACTTACTTAAAACGTGATAAAAACTGGTAATAATTATATAAAATATATAAAAACTGGTAATAATTATAATTTTATTACCTTTTAATCATCCTTCAGTACGTAGCAAGCTAGCATATTTCCCCCCTGAGTGCCACAACTCCTCATGCGTACCCCGCTGCACCACTTTCCCCTGCTCCAATACAATAATTTCATCACAATCGCGAATCGTGCTGAGTCTGTGCGCTATCACAATACATGAGCAACCGCGCCGCCGCAAGTTCCTATCAATCATCAATTCTGTTTGAGCATCTAGCGCAGAAGTTGCTTCATCCATGACCAATACTGAGGGATTCCTCACTAAAGCGCGAGCAATTTCTAAACGCTGGCGCTGTCCGCCACTGATGTTCATTCCCGCTTCAATCAGTTTGGCATCATATCCCCCAGGCAGAGATAAAATCAAATCGTGAATGACTGCATCAGAGCAAGCTTGCACTAAATCAGCTTGTGGTACTGTGGAATCCCATAAGGTAAGATTTTCCCGAACCGTCCCAGCAAACAGAAAAATATCCTGTTCTACCATTGCCAAAGAGTTCGCCAAAACAGAGCGAGAAATCTGAGTTCTCTTTACGCCATCAAAGTCAATTTCCCCCGACCAAGGCTCGTAAAGACCGCAAAGAAGTTTGGCAATTGTAGACTTACCAGAACCACTACCACCCACTATCGCCACTCGTTGTCCCGGTTTGAGAAACAGGTTAAAGTTCTCAATCAAGGGAGCGTCCACACGGCTGTAGCCAAAGGTGATATCTCGTAACTCAACATAACCCTGCAATTGGAAGGGGTGTGGAGTGTAGGGTGTGGGGTGTAGGGGGG
>CAXTNZ010000374.1:0-4934 GCA_964245695.1 uncultured bacterium
CCTCCCCTCCCCCTCTCCCCTATGTCCACATCCTTTGAAAAAACAAGTTGGAGTTGGCAGTTGTCTCAGTTGCGGCAACAAGTGGGAGAATGGGTGGAGTACCAATTGTCCCGTTGGCAACTCGATTTACCACAATTACCCGGTGGATGGTCAATTGATGGTACTTGGCTGGGTAAGTTGCTGAACTTTGTTTTTTGGCTTTTACTAGCCTTATTCTTGGTTTGGATAGGTTGGCGGTTGTGGCGAGAATTCAGTCCTTATTTGTATGCAAGGCTTGCTGAAGCTGGGAATACCACTACTTCTAGGGTAAAAATCCCTGAAAGCGAGTTGTCAGTGTCTGGGTGGTTGGGGCGATCGCAAGAACTTTATCGTCAAGGTAACTATCGTGAGGCTTGCCGTTGTCTTTATTTAGCGATGTTACAGCACTTGCATAATACCAGCGTCGCCCCCCACAAACCCAGCCGCACTGATGGAGAATATCTGCAATTGCTACAATCGACCGTGACACCGATGCAGCCTTATGAAACATTAATTACCACCCACGAGCAATTGTGTTTTGGCAATACTGAGATAGGCGGCGAAAATTATCAGCAGTGTCGAGAAGCGTATCGGGAAATTGCTAATAGCTAATTGCCCTCTTATTATTAGCTATTAGGCTGTCTTCGTGTCTTCCCTTGAATATGAAACGCTCAAACCGCCTTGCTTGGCTTGGAGCGATCGCCGCTTCGGTCATAATTTTAGTTAGCTTGGTAGCCGCACCCAACAACGGCAAAATTAATATTGGTTCCACTTATAACCGCGCTCCCGATGGCTATGGAGCGTGGTATGCTTTTATGCAACAGCGGCAAACTTCCATCCAGCGCTGGCAAAAGCCTTTTAGCGATTTAAAGACTCAAACACATCCTGTCACTCTCCTACAAGTAAACAGCTATCTGCAAGAACCGATTCTTTTGCCACAAGAGCGAAAATGGGTAGAAAAAGGCAATAATTTCGTAATTTTGGGTGTGCGGGAGGAAGTAACAGCAGCCGACTTTAGCACCATGCACAATTCACCCGTAGGGGATGTGAAGATTGAGACAAAAAGGCGGCGGCGATTGGAAAAAGGGGAAGAAGTTTCTTTAGGCGATCGCTTCGGTGCGGTTGTCTGGGAACAAAAGTATGGTAAGGGAAAAGCGATTTTTGCGACTACTGCTTATTTAGCCGCTAATGCTTATCAAGATAATTTAAGTAATTTCCAGTACTTAGCTGATTTGGTAAGCAATAAAGGTAACATATTATTTGTTGATGAATATATCCACGGCTACAAAGATGCCAGCGTCAGGAAGAGTGAAGGCAAAGCAGACTTATTCCGTTATTTCGCTCAAACTCCTTTGTTACCAGCTTTAGTGCAGACAGGCGTCGTGCTATTAGTGCTAATTTGGGCACAAAATCGCCGCTTTGGCAAGCCAGAAACTTTATACACACAGGAAGTTGACAATAGTCAAGCCTACATCCAAGCGCTTGCAGGAGTATTGCAAAAAGCCGATAAAAACGACTTTGTTGTTGAGATGGTAGGCAAACAAGAACAACTGCAACTACAAAAAGCTTTAGGATTAGGGCAAGTGCTTATGGAACATCAAAGTTTGATAGATGCTTGGATGCAGCAAACAGGTGCTACTGCTGCAGAACTAGAAGCAATATTGAAAGTACAATCTCGCCAACGCCCCATGAGTGAGCGAGACTTGATAAGCTGGTTGGGAAAATGGCAATCTGTGCGCCGTTATTATTAGTTTCGCGCAAAGTCGAGGCAGCGCGTTGCGGAGCAAGTGCGTTGCGCGGGTTCCCCCCGTTGTAGCGACTGCCGTCGCAAAATTGCAAATTTGTGTGAGTTTTTTATAAGTAGGGCTGACGCAAAAACTCTCTTAAACTCTCCCAAACTCTGTGTACTCTGCGTCCTCTGCGGTTCGTTTTAGATTAAGAAAGCGTAGTTCTTTATAAATAAAAATATGAATAACCATCCTGTCTTAACTCGCCTCGATCAAGGGCTAAATCGTATAATTGTCGGACAATCTATCCTAATACAGCAGATATTAGTAGCGCTGCTAGCGGGTGGACACATAATTTTAGAAGGAGTACCGGGAACTGGCAAAACACTTTTGGTGAAAGTGCTGGCACAATTGATTCAAGCCGACTTTCGCCGAATTCAACTAACGCCCGATGTTTTACCATCAGATATTACTGGTACAAATATTTTTGACTTGAATAGTCGCAATTTTACCCTCAAAAAGGGACCAGTATTTACAGAGGTGCTATTAGCCGACGAAATTAATCGCACTCCCCCGAAAACACAAGCAGCGTTACTCGAAGCAATGGAAGAAATGCAGGTAACGCTGGATGGTGAAAGTTTGCCTTTGCCAGACTTATTTTGGGTAATTGCAACCCAAAATCCTTTAGAATTTGAGGGGACTTATCCTTTACCAGAAGCGCAATTAGACAGGTTTTTGTTTAAGTTGGTGGTAGATTACCCAGATCAAGCGGCAGAAAAGCAAATGTTGCTGAATCGTCAAGCGGGTTTTGCAGCGCGACGCTTGGATATTTCTCGTCTCAAACCAGTAGCAACGGTAAGCGAAATTTTAGAGGCGCGACAAGCGGTAAAAGAAGTTAAAGTATCGGAAGCGATCGTTGATTATCTTTTAGCGTTGGTTAAAGCATCGCGTCAACATCCCGATTTAGCTTTGGGTGCATCTCCTCGCGCTACTGGTGCATGGTTGCAGACATCTCAAGCGGCTGCGTGGTTGAGTGGAAGGGATTTTGTCACCCCAGATGATGTTAAAGCAGTTGCAGCACCTTTGCTGCGTCATCGTCTCATTTTAAAACCAGAAGCAATGCTGGATGGTTTGCAAATTGATGCGGTAATTGCGTCAATTATTAATAAAGTATCAGTACCAAGATGAAGGATGAAGGATGAAGGATGAAGGATGAAAGATAAATGAGTCAGGAGAAGGAAAAACCTTGGGATATTCGGGAGCGATCATTTGATTATGCTTTACGAGCAATTAAGTTATATCAATTTTTGCACGAACAAAAAGAGCAAGCTGGTTATATCATCGGCAAACAATATCTCAGAGCAGCAACCTCAATTGGGGCTAATATTGAGGAAGCTCAATCGGGAGAAAGCAGAGCAGATTTTATTCACAAGTACAGCATTGCTCAAAAAGAAGCCAGAGAAAGCTTGTATTGGCTTCGTCTTTTAGCTAAATCAGAAATTGTTCCGAATCAGCGTTTAACATTCAGGGTAAGTGAAACCCAAGAACTAATAGCAGTCATCACCACCATCATTGTCCGTGCCAAAAAAAATCAGCGTTCATAACTTCATACTTCATCCTTCATACTTCATCCTTTAAAAGATGGTTCCTACAAGAAAAGTTTATTTGTTATTAGTTTCCGGAATTGCGATCGCCCCAATTCTCGCAATGTTTCTTAATATCTTAACTAGCATCTTCATAACTTTACTATTTGATGTCACAGTCTTGGGATTAATGATTGTAGATGGTAGGCGATCGCGTCGTCACCGTGTAGAAATAAAACGCGACTTACCACCAAGACTATCAATAGGACGCGATAACCCGGTGGTGCTAACGGTAAAAAGTAACACAAACGCCGTAATTCTCATCCGTGATTATTACCCATCAGGGTTTGGGGTATCAGCACCAACAATCCGCGCTGCTGTGGAAAGTGACAGCACCCAAGAATTAAATTATACCGTTAACCCAACGCAGCGAGGAGAGTTTTCTTGGGGCGATATTCAGGTGCGACAATTGGGACTTTGGGGTTTAGCGTGGGATGATTGGAAGATTCCGCAAAGTTTGAAGGTGAAGGTTTATCCTGATTTAATTGGCTTGAAAGAACTTTCAATTCGCTTGACACTACAATCATCCGGTTCCATGCGTCAGCGGCAATCGGGTATGGGTACAGAGTTTGCTGAACTGCGAAACTATCGCACAGGAGACGATTTGCGGTTTATTGATTGGAAAGCTACTGCACGTCGTGTAGGAGGGTATGGAAATGCATCGCCATTGGTGAGGGTTTTGGAACCAGAACAAGAGCAGACCTTATTGATTTTACTCGATCGCGGGCGGTTGATGACAGCAAAAGTGCAAGGTTTGCAGCGCTTTGATTGGGGTTTGAATGCAACATTGTCCTTAGCTTTGGCGGGATTACATCGAGGCGATCGCGTCGGCGTTGGTGTATTTGACAGCCAGATACATACGTGGATTCCCCCAGAACGCGGACAACATCATTTAGGTAATCTCATAGATCGCTTAACTCCGATTCAACCGATATTGCTGGAATCTGATTATTTGGGTGCAGTCACCAATGTTGTGCGACAACAAACCCGGAGAGCGCTTGTAGTGGTGATTACTGACTTAGTTGATGTCACAGCTTCCGCCGAACTTCTCGCCGCACTCTCCAAACTTGCACCGCGCTATCTGCCGTTTTGCGTCACCTTGCGCGACCCGGAAGTTGATAATTTAGCGCACACCTTTACAGAAAATGCTACACATGCTTATGCCCGTGCTGTCGCTTTAGATTTATTAGCCCAACGACGAGTTGCCTTTGCACAGCTCAAGCAAAAAGGTGTATTAGTACTTGATGCCCCAGCTAATCAGATTACAGATAAATTAGTTGAGCAATATTTGCGACTTAAAGCCCGGAATCAACTTTGATATTTAGCAAGCATCTGCGAACAATCTAGATGTCAAGTTATGAGCAGGGCTGTTTCATTCTAATTTTTGACATTTTATGCATTATATTATGTCCGTTTAATTAACAATAATAAAAACCTACCTACCGTCGTAGAGACGTTCGGATAAGGTTTTTTGATGAAAATTATAGATCGCAAAGACGCGATAAATCGCCGTCTTTACAATAATCAGTCCTTTGTAGAGACGGCG
>CAXTNZ010000375.1:0-4837 GCA_964245695.1 uncultured bacterium
ATTACGGAAAGGATGTCAAGGGATGTCAAGGAAATATCTTTCAGCTACCAGCCCTCTCGACTCGCCATTCCTCACACCTCCAGGAACGCAGACAGCTAACTGTTAATGAGATAAACTGGCTCTGTACGCACTTCTGGATTAGAACTTGGCAACCAGGTATTTACGCTCCTAATGGTGTCACCGCTGCCCTTCCAGGCATTTCAAAAGAAGGTAAATTATTAGGAATGCCGGGGATAGCGATCGCAGCCCTCGACCCCGACTTTCACATTACTGGTTTCCAATCAAAAGAAGGTAAATTATTAGGAATGCCGGGGATAGCGATCGCAGCCCTCGACCCCGACTTTCAAATCACTGGTTTCCAAATTGCCACTTTGCGTACTCACCCCAAATACATCTGGCTTAGTAGTGCCAACCAGGGTGGTTCAGGACCACAATTACCTAATGGCGAACTACCCCTATTTTGCTGGAAACACCCTGACACTAAGAAGGTGAAAGTAGTGATTCTCTGTGAAGGGGCACTTAAATCTCTACTCACAGCACTGTTTTTGTGGCGTTCTGGGCAAACTGATATCGCCGTCATCGGAACTGCGAGTGCAGCACGATACGGTGAAAAAACCCTAAAAAATTACCTCAAGCGGTTGCGTGCTAAAGAAATTAGGTTAATGCCCGATGCGGGAGCGATCGCTAATCCCCATATTGCTTCATCTAATCAAGAAACTCTTCAACGCTGCCGTCAATGGGGTTATCGGCTTACTGTAGGCGATTGGGGACAACTGGACAACAAACAACATTTGGATATAGACGAATTGCTTGCAGCAGGTCGTCAAAATGAAATTAAATTAATTACAAGTGCTGCTTATTTTTGCCGATGCCATACTTATAGCCAAATCAATCAGTTACTAAAACTTGGTTCGTTCCACATGCAGGAAGATAAGCTGATTGAGTTACGACCCCTTTCTGGCTCCACGGAAAACCTGGATTTAATTCGTCAATATGCAACAGGTGTTGAACGCTGTCGCAAAGGTGGATATCGGATAGTAGTAGCTTGGAACAGCGAAACTATCACACCTGAAGATTTCTTTGCCCTGTGTCCAGAATCAATCCAGCAACAACTGGCACAATCAGAGCGGGAGTGGGCATTACTTTACAACCTTAAACTTTGGCTGCGTAGGATGATCGAGAGATATCGACCAAAGAAAGGATTCTCAGAACCAATACAAGAAGTTGCCCAAACGACCACAACCACAAACAAAGCGAAAAATCAGACTGTAGTTCGTGGGAATGAACAATCAACTGTAAATAATCAACTTCTGGATGTTATCAAGTATAAACCAGGGAAACTACATCGCTTACGTAAGTTTGACTCACGCAAAATTTTGTTTAAAAAGGGTCAACGATTACAAGTGCTGCATGAAGCGATCGCTGCTGGTTGGAAACATATCTTAGACAAAAGTCCTACCGGTACTTTTAAAAGCTATGATGCTGGAAAAGCCATTCCACAAGGTTTTGGGGTGCGTCAGCTATGGTACTTTACCTCTCAAGTCAGAAACATTACCACAGAATCTGTTGAGCAGAATTACGTGGCAATGGAGGTTCGTAACGATGGTATGGTGTTTCAGTCAACCCCTGGTGGTAAGAAATATCTGAGATGGCCCAAAAAAGGAGAAACCCCTGATACAAGTGGTAACTGCCATCGCACTAAAGTCTTTGCTGCTTTGCGCGACAAAAATATTCCATCAATTGAAGGTGTATCCAATCCTGTTTGTGCTACCTGCCACTTATTAGAAGCTTGCCGTTTCAAGGAAGGATTTGGATTTGGATATCGTAACTTGCGTGCGAAAGCAATGATGTGCGATCGCATTGGAGCACATCCAGACAGCGCACCCGATCCTGTCGATTATGACTGGACTAGTTGTGGCAACTTCTGGGACGAAGTAATGCAAACAGTGCAACCAATTCATCCTGTGACTGTAGAATTGCCAGACATCGACCGCGTTATGGCTGAATTGATGATTTATTGTCCCCAAGTGAATGTTCAGTTACAGCCAATGTGGATGGTTCTGCGTCAATGTCTTACAGGAGAAATTCAAGAACCTCACTACGGTTGGAATGATAGTACTCTTAGGAAGATGCTGGGTACACCACCAGATAATTTAGATGAAATTATTGCGTTGGCAACTGAGTTTCTTCATCCTGATTTGGAATCAGTGTTAAATACTACGAGCAATTATGGGGTAAATCTGAGCGATTTACCTAGTGGACTGCGAAAACGTTTTGGCAATAAAAATTCTGAGGTACAAGAGATAATTCGACAGCATGTTATTCTCAATTGGTTTGTACCCTTTCTTTCAGTATGGAGCAAACAAATCCAAGGTGCTTTACGGATTGTTAACGGTCAACTAATTGTTACAACTCGAAAGTCAAGACATGCAGAAATTGCCAAAGCTTCTGGGTGGAATATTTATCTAGATGCAACGACTACTGCTGAGTATTTATCTTGGTGGATGGATATTAACCCAGAAGAGATTTTAACAATTGAACAATCAGTGCCAGTCCATAATAACCTGCAAATAATTCAAGTGACTGGGCTGGGTCAAGTTTCTAAAAATCGCACTTTATATTGCCAAAATAGGGTGGATGCTTTGCGAGAGGAATTGTTAGTACGTCATCCAGATATCAAGTTTATTGACTTTGTTAAATGTTGTCAAAGCAGTGATGGAGGTTGGTTCAGAGATAGTCGCGGCTCGAATGAGTTTAAAGAAGTGAGTACTTTAGCCACTTTTGGTATTCCATATCAAAATATTGGTTCTTTAGAAATGCTGTTTTTAACTCTTAATAAGAACATATTTACTTTAGGTGACCGAGGCACGGCTGAAAAAAATGGGGATAGCTCACGGAGTGCGAGTCATCGAGCCTTAAAGGGTTTCTACAAACAATCTAGTAGACCCCATGATCAATTCCCGGACTTCAAACCCTCCCCATTTTTTTGTCGCCAAATTGGTGAAGATTTGCCACTCACAGATTCTCAAGAGTTTCAGGATTTCGTGCGCGATCGCACACAAGATGTTACAAAAGCTGAACCTGACCATCAAAAAAAACCTGCACCCTACGGAAAAAGAAAGTGAGCGGGTTCAACAGCAACGGGTACAGTTCTGGCAACTGATTCAAAGCATCAAGCGCAAAAAACATGATTTTCAAACTCTGAGTCGGGGGTAAATCTTGCATTGGTGCGGCATGAGTGCCCGTTCGCCGTCATGTCAAAGAGCACATGGCGATCGCCCACACCAACGTGGGAAAAACGTCTCTGTGATTGGTGCAATTGGTTTAGATGGTGTGATTACTCAATATAGCCTCCGGGCGTGCCTGCGATGGACTAACATTTGAGGCATTCGTTGCCCAAAAGCTTGTTCCCAAACTATGGGTAGGCGCTTGTGTGATTATGGACAACTGCTCAATTCACAAAGGAAAAGAGATTGAAGCATTGATTCAGGCGGCAGGGGCGAGATTGATCTATTTACCGCCCTATTCTCCTGACTTTTCACCCATTGAGAACTGTTGGTCGAAGATTAAAAGTTTACTGCGTTCAATCGGTGCCAGAAATTATCCTGATTTAGCAAAAGCCATTGAATATGCATTCGCTCAAGTATCTTTAGAGGATATTCGTAGTTGGGCGTTGCATAATGGCGGTATGAATCATTCCGGAACTGGAACATCCCCAAATTTGAGATAGTGAAGTAACAATCGAATCGAGTATTTCAGCATTTGTGCTGATTTGGAATAACATAGCGTTTTGCGATGCAATCGAGCGCTCCGGGTGGCGCAACCGGGTGTTTTCCCCCTCAACTCGTGTCATGTAAGTCTTGCTCACAATCTGGTCGCCCTCTGGAATAAAGCCTGGATAGACCAACCATCCATCCGTGACATAGAAATAGCACTGCCAAGTGCCGACAATATCCCATAACGGTCGCGCATGTTTCGGCGCTATGGTCGCCCAAAACCCACGCTAAAATACCTTGTGTGAAGTGGTTCACTGCTGTCCAAAGCCACCTAACAGTTTTTTTTGAGCCGACGAACGTTTCTAGTTCATCAA
Organism: uncultured bacterium; assembly: GCA_964245695.1. Classification (GTDB taxonomy): domain Bacteria; phylum Cyanobacteriota; class Cyanobacteriia; order Cyanobacteriales; family Nostocaceae; genus Hassallia. The sequence continues at coordinate 4,091 of CAXTNZ010000375.1, forward strand.
GTTCACCAAATAAGTGGAATTGTCTCTGGGTCATAGGCATCAGGCAGCAGTTCTCCTGTAAGTTTTACCCAAGTAATCAATGTCGTGTGATGCACACCTTTAACCGGTTCGATGCCACGAAATCCCATGCCATTAACGTACATTTTCAGGCATTCCCGTTTCACTTCATCACTGTATCCTTGGGGTGGTTCGTACCGATCAATAAATTGGCGTTAGCGAAGCGGGGCGGAACGCACGTCGCAATCACAGCAAATGTGATTGCGATCGCCTCTTTTTTTTCCGTTCTTACGGATATGGGACGACCCACAACGCGGACATTCCATCCAGTTTTTCCTCAATTCATACCGCCATTATGCAACGCCTTTTATTTCAACGCTGTAAAGTGTTATCTAACAACCATGACCTAATTCGTGGTCTAACTTGTTACCATTGGTGGCCGCAAACAAGCAGCAGCTTTCCTATGTGCATTTAACCGGATTTGATATAATTTGGGCAATAGCGCAATCTGCATAGGAAGCGATCGCGCACAAGCTCGCAATACCTAAGAACCCTCGACCCCGATTACTTATCCCGGACATTGCACCCTTCCAAGTTCTATAGCAGTTGCACCAGTGTTAAGTTACAGCAATTTTCAGGTAATTGAACCACAATCTGCAGTAAGCTATACATAAAGTGATTGTTTGATTCTATGGCAGTAGCTTACTCAGGTGATTTGCGCCGTCGTGTAGTTGATGCTTATGAGGCAAA
>CAXTNZ010000376.1:0-4805 GCA_964245695.1 uncultured bacterium
AAATTACCGCGCAGCGGGGGCGAAGCCCCCGCCAGCACTTTGTGCCAGTTGCGTAAGTCCTGATAATCTACGATCAATTTTGGTGTTGCTACACCTAATAGAGCAAAGGTTAAACGCTGATATTCCGGATTAATACTGCGTTGGTTGTAGCAGAAGCGGATGAAAGCAAAAAAATCATTAACTGGAAAATTCAAACCTAAAATACTATCTATTTCATCTATAAAAATAAAAATTTTTTCATCCTCAACTTCCTTTAGCAGAATATCTTCGATAAATTGGCTCAAGTACTGAACGGGTAATAAATCTTGTTGTTCCTTCCACCAAGCTTTCAAATTTACCTTTGACAAGCCAAAACTCCGCCATAACTCCACCACTAACCCTTTGTACCATTGGTTCGGGGTCATGTTTTCACTGCCAATGCGGGTTAAATCAATTGCCCCACAGCTAAACTTCTCTTCCTGGAGATGGTGCATCATGCGTACCATGAGGCTTGATTTACCCATCTGTCTTGTATTCAAAATATAACAAAATTCCCCAAGCTTTAAGGCTTTATAAAGGTGACGGTCTGCGGCACGCACTACATAAGTGGGAGCGTCCATTGCGAGACTGCCTCCAACCTGGTAATCGTAAGTTAAGGGTTGTTCTGCATTCCTGCTAAATTGTCCTTTTCTGTTTGCTGTATAATGCAATTGCAGCCTAAATTCAGATGGTTAACAATATCAAAGATTTTCTGTTCTCGCTCTTGGGATGGTGTGTTTTCTAAAAGCAATTGTCCTACTTGATAATGCACCGCTTGCTTTTGGGCATCAGGAATTAGTGAATAAGTTGCTTGCTGGATGCGGTCGTGGGCAAACTTGTATTCAATTTTAAGGGACGTTGCCAAATCTTGGATATCAAAATCGATTAATTTATAAGTATCGCTTAAAGGCAAAATCAAACCTGCTGCTATTGCTTCCCATAAGTCAGATGCCGTTTCTCTAGGAGATTTTTTATAGACAATTGCTAAGGTATCGAGGTTGAAAGAGTTGCCAATACAAGCTGCTAGCTTTAATACCTCTTGTGTCTTTTCTCTTAACTGTCGCACCTTTCTAACCATTAGTTCAACAACATTATCAGTTATTTTGCTGAGTTCGATTTGTGCTAAATTCCACTTCCAGGTGGCACTTTTAAAGTCAAATTTCAAGAACTTTGTACTATAGAGTAACTTCAAGAACTCATTGATAAAGAATGGATTACCATGAGTTTTTTCAAGTACTAATTTTGCTAATGGTCTAACGTTTTCTTGCGAAGAATTCAGAGTATCAGCAGTTAACTGTGTAATATTGGGTAAACTTAAATTGGTAAGTAAAATTTCATTGACAGTTGCTCCGAACTTCTTTATTGCATCTACTGTTAGCATCAATGGATGGCTGGCGCTAACTTCATTATCTCGATAGGTGCCGATAATCAACAAATACCGATTGGATGAAGCTGTCATCAACAGTTCAATCAATTTTAATGAAGCAGTATCGCTCCATTGTAAATCATCCAAGAACAGAACAAGTGGGTGTTCTGCCTGGGTAAATACTTGGATGAAGTTTTGAAACACGAAGTTGAAGCGATTTTGGGCTTCTGCTGCCGCCAGTTCTGGTAATGTTGGTTGTTGACCAACAATTAGTTCCACTTCAGGTATTACATCAATTATCAATTGTCCGTTGATGCCGAAAGCAGCTAATAGCTTTTCTCGCCAAGTATCAATTTTGCCTTGGCTTTCTGTAAGTAATTGTCGGATTAAAGAACGAAAGGCTTGAACTAAGGAACTATAGGGAATATTTCTTTGAAATTGATCGAATTTACCCGAAGTAAAGTACCCCTGCTGCTTCGTAATTGGTTTATAAATTTCCTGCACTAAAGATGACTTGCCAATGCCAGAATATCCTGTCACCAGCATCATTTCATTGGCTCCCTGGCTGACGCGCTCCATCGCATCTAACAAAGTGCTAATTTCTTGCTCTCTTCCATAAAGTTTTTGTGGGATTTGAAAGCCCGAAACATCATGTTGACCCAGCTTGAAGGAGTTAATTTGCCCTGCATCCCACTGCCGCAGACATTCCTCCAAGTCTGCTTTAATTCCATAAGCGGATTGATAGCGGTCTTCGGCATTTTTTGCCATTAACTTCAGCACTATCTCAGAAATTACTAAAGGAATGTCTGTTTTGCGATCGCACAACGGTACAGGTTGCTTCGCAATATGACAATGCACCAATTCCAAGGCATCCTCAGTCGGGAAGGGCAACGTGAGAGTCAGTAATTCGTAGAACGTTACTCCCAGCGAGTAAAAATCTGTGCGGTAATCAATTGCCCGATTCATCCTTCCAGTTTGTTCTGGAGAAATATATGCTAAGGTTCCCTCTAATAAATTTGGGTTGCACAAAGTTGAAATTTCTCTTGAAAGAACCGTAGAAATGCCAAAGTCGATTATTTTGAATTGACCTGTTTTCTGATTCCAAACGATGTTAGACGGATTAATATCTTTATGTATAATATTTTGCTCGTGTACCCGATCGAGAATATCAACAATTTTAATAGCAAGCGGCAGAAACTCATTTACGGTAAATTGTTTGCCCTGCATTAATTTGGTCAGGGATTCACCACCAAAATCTTCTAATACCATCAGCCATTGATACCGCTCGCTTTCCAGGCTGTAAACATCCACGATACCTGTTATTAGGTTAAGATTTTTGGTTATTTCATACTCACGCCGGAACTGAGCTATTATTTTTGGGCTAGGATAGACTGGTTTGAGCATTTTGAGAATAACTCTTTGGTTGTCTACTCTCCGAATAGCGCGATAGACCAACGAGCGATCGCTTTCGTAGATGATTTCCCCACATTGGTAACCTAAAATATCCATTGCATTCATCAATACCTTTGCCAATTATGACTATGATAAGAGATCGGTTCATCGACACTACCCGATTCGACAACAAGGAATTCTCCCAAAAGCTAACCGTTCTGAAAATACTGTTGATACAGATGACAACTAAGTGTGGCTTTATTTTCATATAACTTAATCAGCCCCATACTTCTTAACTTATAAGCCAAAATCGGTTCTAATTGTACGGGTTGGGGGGCATTTGTAACTTGATGAAAAGCGATCGCCAAGTTTGGCTGTTCTTGCAAAGTTGCCCAAAGACGCTGTAAATGATGGTAATAAATTCCGGTGCATGTGGGAGCGGTTTCCAAAAGTTGTGCTAAAGTTATTTTCCCACGGCTAAGGTAATAGAGTGCTGTATGTATTAGTGCGGGGTGTCCTCCAACCATTGCCATCAAAAGTTCTGCTTCTTGCCCGTCCTTCCACTTGAGTTTATAACGTTGGGCTAACTGCTGCACCTGCTGCTTATTGAATTCATTCAAAACAATTGGCAGCCCCACATTAAAAGGTGACTGGTTCATCTGTAGGGGAATATAGATATCGGTTGAGTTGACTACAATTAAACGCAGCTTTTGCCAGATAGGTAGTCTTTTAGCTTCTTCTACCACGAACGCAATAAAGGTAAAAAATCTTTAGCTACCCCAGGATGCTCGAATATTTGATTCACCTCATCTAAAGCTAAGACGAGGGGAAAATCAATTTGCTCTAGCAGATAGTCTTGAAAGTAGAGGGTGCAGCTGATTTTGCTGCCCAAGTCTTCTTCCCAATATTCGTCTAGTATTGGTTTCAGTTGCAACTGACGGGTGACATTGGCACACAACCAGCGCAAAAAACGATTTGGTTCGCTCAAAGTTGTTAAATCAACTTGCTCTAGGTTTAAGCTAGCTGTGCGGTAATTGATGGAATTAGCATAGTCTAAAATCCTCAGAAGTAGTGAGGTTTTCCCCATTTCTCTAGGAGCTGTAATTCTCACTAATGCTCCTGGTTTAGCAATCTCTTCACAAATTCGTGTTTTTAGGGCAGAGTCTTCAATGTAAAAAGGAGAGCCAAGAGGAATTGAACCGCTAGGGAAGCAAGGCAGCATATCTTGGCTGATATTGGAGGAAAAGCTAGCAGGAAGTTGCAAAAGTTGCATTTTCTCTGCATTTAAACAAGCGGCATAGTCCTCCAGCAGCCCACGACAATTTTTTTTGGTAACGCGCCTGTCAATCAGATCGGACAGTCTTTGGAACAACTCCGGCGCAACAACATTAGAAAGATATCCGGGGCTATAACCCCCGTCTTGAGCCATTTGGTTATAAGTCCAATCGCGCCAAATTCCCCGCAAAATCAAATGTTCTGCACAATTAAGAGGGTGCTTTTGGATACCTTGCAGCTTGCTGTTAACAATTTCAAGCAGAGAATCAAGGTTCATGAGAGCGACAAGCTCGTTTGGATGAATTTCATGTTTATGCAAATACTGTTAACTTATAACACAAATTTGTAAATTTTCGGATTTTTCCAAATTTATTCAGAATTGCGGACTAAGGCTATTTCTGCTTGTAAATCGATCTAATTAAAGCACTGTTTCGTTCCTGTTATGCAGGTAATACATGTATATTAAGATACTACAAATTCGTTGTACGGCAGAAATTTATATGAAGTTCATATGAAATTAACGTATTTAGCAATTGCTAAAATACAGAAAGTAACAAAAATACAAAATTAGAAACAGTCAAAAAGCAACTTTTAACAAGTTGATTGTGTGTTAAGGCATGACTAATAATAACAATAGATTAAACCAACGGTTTGCTGCCCATCCCTTGCCATGCGATAACAGTTCCGATAAACTGATCAAATTCACAGCTTTACTGATTATTAATCAGTCACAGCAGAAAAAAGGTCAGTTCAA
>CAXTNZ010000377.1:0-4789 GCA_964245695.1 uncultured bacterium
TGTGGTACCTGTGCTACCAGTACCTAAACCGCCACTACCTGTGGTACCTGTGCTACCAGTACCTAAACCGCCACTACCTGTGGTACCTGTGCTAGTACCTGTTGTGCTGCCACTACCTGTTGAGCCTGTGCCTGTACCTAAACTGCCACTACCTGTTGAGCTTGAGCTGCCAGTACCTAAACTGCCACTACCTGTTGAGCCTGTGCCTGTACTGCCTGTACTGCCTGTACTGCCTGTACTGCCACTGCTGCCACTGCTGCCACTGCTGCCACTGCCAGTTTGGGCAGAAACAGACGGAGGTAAGGACACAGAAGCTAAACTGATAGCAAAGACACTAGCCAAAACAGTTTTAGATAGATAAAAAGGCTTCATGCTTATTTTTCCTTTGAAGTTCTAGAGTTCTGTGGATGATTAATTGGCGAAAACGGCGCTATCAACTTAATCAGCTTAAGTAGATATGATGAATATAGATTGCCGAGCTTATCATCGTACTTTAGTAAGTTGTGCAAATCGATGATATTAGAAATTAGTCTAGGTAGTTTTTTGGCGAAATTGAGACAGTTAACATTCTTGCTTTGTGGATAAGTGTTTTCTTTTATGCGAAAATTTTGTTTATGACATGACCTTGGTTTTTTACATATATCATCAGCGTAAGAGAAACAAAGTTTTTCAACTTGCGTTAGCTCTCCCAAGATGATTGGCTATTCGTCGAAATTACTTACCCACGAGTATAAATGCTGTTGTTTTAACTAACTTCTATCCCAGGAACCAACCTAGTTCTACCAAAAGAATTAAATTGCTGTTAAATCGGTTTTTGAACAAGCTCACATAGCAGGCGCTCGCCTATAATCTTACTGAATGCCACCTTCTGTGGGTTGATATTTGATATTGTTACCATAGCTTCCCTCAAGCTTGAAACCAGACAAGCAAGCCTCAAGCTCAGGGCAATCTTCGGGAGCATCGAACCTTTGCAAATATAGTTGCAGACAATATCATACTCGCCTACCGGGATGAGTACCATAACCCAGACACCGTGGACAAGGGAATTTTAGAGCTAATTTTAGCAAAGTCACGCCACGGTGAGACGGGGACGGCAACTGTGCTTTTTGATAAGTCCTATGGAGTTCTCAGAAATTGTAGTTATTAAATGCTTACCCACGCTGACTTTTTCGCAGGACTGGGAGTTTTTAGCCTTCTTGCAAGAGTTCTCTTAATTACAACTAATCTGTTGTGCGAGTGGAACGAGTTCTGCCAAGTAACACTGCAAAAAAAACTTTCCTGGTGTCCCCATCCACTCTGACATCACCAACTTTAACCCCTACCCTTACGATGGAGCCTTCGATATTATCACAGCCGGGGTTCCCTGCCCTCCCTTCTCCAGACAAGGACGGCGAAAAGCTGCATCATATCATGTCCGCATAATAGCTTACGATAAAAGGGGAGAGTGCAAACATGACCAATGCCAAAACGAATTAGCGTAGCCAAACACTTAAGCATTGAAGAGCTAGAGCAGCATTACCGACAAGCACTCATAAGGTATAGAAAGTCGCCAGTATCAGATTATATGGTTACTAGCACTCTTGTAAGAAAACCGAAGAAGTAGAGGTGCGGGACAGGCTACAGCAGAACATGGATGTACGCATTGGTCACTTATGTATAATGAGTTGGACGTTGAGGGATGATAGCGATCGCCGCAGTCAAAATCAAGGAGCTTCAAACTTGGTAGGGGATATTCACACCTGCCCACTTATGGCAAGCTTTACAAGAAAAAGCGCTCCTCTGGGGGATTATGGAATGGGCGCTCATGTTGCAAATTGGTTAAGTGAAGTGACAGGAATAACGATTAGCCGACAGAGGGGATGGGAGATATTGCGGCAGATGACTTTTAGACTCAGAGTACCGCGTCCATCTCACACGCAAAGTGACCCAATTGAGCAAGAAGCCTGGAAAAAAAACTAGCTACAGAAGTCAAAGAACTGCAAACCAGCTACCCAGAAGCTGAAATTCAACGAGGAGTGTGAAGACGAACACCGCTTGGGACTCAAACCAATTGTACGACGAGTGTATGTACCTGAGGGGGAAACGCCAATCGCCAATGTCAACTGGATATTTAAATGGTTATGGTTGTATGCATTTGTACATCCTAAAACAGGAGTTACTAAGGCGTGGATTCTTCCCTATGTCAATACCGAACTGTTTAGTCAGGTTTTAGCAGACTTAGAAGAGTGAATTTGATAATGGTGCTAATAAACACATCCTTCTAGCCGTTGAGCGAGCGGGATGGCAAAAAGCGCCACAATGCGCGAGATTCCTTTATGACTACATTTAACACTTTTACCATCTCCCGAAACCCGAATTACAACCCGCAGAAAGGCTGTGGACTTTGGTTGATGAGCCAATAGCCAATTAATAGGAGTGAGACACTCAATGATTTAGAGGATGTCTTATTTCATCGCTGTCAATCTTTACTTCAACAGCAAGATTTAATTCGAGGGTTAACGGGTTTTCATTGGTGGACTCAAATTGGAGCTTAATCGTAAGTCATTAACCGGACATGATATCAGACGAGCGCGATCGCTTCTCCGATTTCTTGCGAGTCGTCGCTGGATGTAGACACCGATGGGTCGTTATCGAAAACGTCCCCGGATTGCTCGACGCACCCAGCCAGCCAGGACAACCAGCTTGAGTCGATGTGAGCTAGTCGGGTAAGGTTCGAGAGTTACCTCTCTCCCCTCCCCTAAGAACCGTGCATGAGACTTTCGCACTCGCCCTCGATGAGTGGGTTTGACATGATGCAAATGTAGTTCTTCCCCGTTGTATAGGGATTCTCCACATTTGGGGCATTGGTGGTCTTGATTTTTGGCTACTGTTTGTCGGGATTTATTTCTCAGGTTTTTCACCTTTTTTTTCTCCCTATCTCTCCAATAATCCCTTAAATCGGGGTCGTCGGGAGAGGATGCGCCTTTGACCCTTGGTGTGTCGTTCGATGTCGAACCAACTGAATTTCAGTATATGCGCCCCCAGACTTTTGTCACCAAATACCCATTTGTCCCGTCGGTGAAGATTTAGGCTACCGAAGTAGCGTTTTTGTCTCCACTTCCAACCCTTTTTCGGGTGCATTCTCAAGCGTGTGTCGTCTTTCTCTGATAAACATCCATTGGTCTAAACCTCCGAATATTTCCGAGGATACCCCAGTACGGAAATAGTTAGCCCAACCCCGAATTACCGCGCTTGAGTTTTTCGAGTAGTTCTCTTAGTCGGAATCTGGCAGGAGATAGCCAAATATCCCTAAGTTTTGCCCGTACTTTCTGCACTGATTTGGCACTAGTAGTCCACCAAAGCAACTTTGGTGGGTGATACCGATAATTGGTAAGCTACCTCAAAATAGCTTTGAAGGGGGTACTATGGCAAAGAAATACATAGTAAACTTAAGTGAGGATGAGGTTTTTCAACTGCGAACACTGATTAAAACAGGTAAACGAAAAGCGCGAATTATTACCCGTGTTCACCCGTCTGTTGATGGCGAGTGAGGGGAAAACTGATAAAACTATTGCTGAAGCTTTACGAGTCCACGTCTCTACTGCCCTTGCGTACTCGGGAAGAATTTGTACTTGGGGGTTTAGACTTCATCAAAAGCTTTCGCCCTCATCCACCTAAACCCTGTAAGCTTGACGGAAGACAAGAAGCGTTCCTGATTGCGGAGAGCCTGTTCAGAACCACCCGAAGGAAGAGTCCGCTCTTTCAATGCAACTGTTGGCAGATCGCTTGGTCAGTATCAATATGGTGGATTCAATTTCAGATGAAACAGTGCGCCAAACTTTAAAAAAAACGACTCGTTTTGCCGTGGCTCAAAGAGCAGTGGTGTATTCGGTGAAGTGAATGCAGAGTATGTTCTAAGAATGGAAGTATGGGTTGATTTATACAATCAACCCAGGAAGTGCAAAACGTCCGGTAGTTTGTTTTGATGAGAGTCCATATCAACTGCTTAGTTGAGGTTAGGCAACCGTTGCCTCCTAAACCCGACCAATCAGAGCGTTATGACTGCGAGTATAAGCGTAACGGCAGTGTTAATTTATTTGCGTATTTTCAACCATTGACTGGATGGCGGCATATTGAAGTTACAAAGCAGCGCACGCTCGTTTGATTTTGCTCTTCAGATGAAGGATTTAGTAGATATTTATTGCCGGGAGGCTGACGTTATTCTATGGATAGTTGATAACCGCGCACATTCATAATCCAGCCGCGTTGTATGAAGTTTTTGAGCCGCAAGAAGCGCGTAGAATTGTTCAAAAAGCGCGAGTTTCACTACACCCCAAAACATGCCAGTTGGCTTAACCAAGTAGAGATTGAATTGTCCGTTTTATAGGAGTCAATGTTTAGAGAGACGGATTGGCGTTCGCGCAGCGTGTCCTGAAGGGACTCTCGCCAATTATTAAAGTCAGAGATCGCAGCCTGGGAGCAACAACGCAATCATGAGCGAGCAAGTGTCAAGTGGCGCTTTAAAACCACGGATGCACGCAAAAAGATGGAGCGCTTATACCCGATTATCTGAAGAGTGCAAAGTCAGCTTGGTGGACTACTAGTCAGGAGTGCGAAACTCCAAATCTTTACGACGATTGATATACATCAAATTTTATCCGCACCCACCCGAAACTTGAGCCTTGATTTTGTAGTAATTTTGAACTAAATATGTCGCCAGGGTAATAGACCTCTTGCAAAAGTCTCAAATGCATGGGACAAGTAGGTTAGAGTTGGGTAGCATGGATGACCTACGAACAAGTAAAGAGCT
>CAXTNZ010000378.1:0-4715 GCA_964245695.1 uncultured bacterium
CGTTTTTTGCGACAACAGCAGAAGCGATCGCATTGGGCAAGCAAGGTTATTTTAGTGCAACTCAACCGCAACAAAGTAGTTTACTCTCTGTGAGTTCAGGAGCGCTGTTTTTCAATCAAGCCGCTGCACAACCAGGGAACATAATTAATAGGGGAAATTTGGCGTTGCATAATTGAAGTATGAATTCGAGCGTTCGCGCTTGCTTTGTCCAAGGTGTGAATCAACTCATATCCGCTCATATTGGCAAAAAATATCGTAAACGCTCATCACATATGTGTTAATTGTGGTCGTCAGTTTATCGATTTTTATGAACAGCTTTCTTTACTCTGAAGAATTCAAAATAGAATCTGAGCGAAATGTACGTTAATGGTTTAGGATTGCGTGCAATTGAGCCAGTGAAAAAAGTACATCATACTACTGTAATAAACTGGGTTAGAGAACTGGGAAATACGTTACCTAATTCACCTGAATATAATCAGATACCGGAAATTACGCTCTTTTGATGAACTTGAAACCAATGTTTGCTCAAAAAAAACGCTCATGATTGTTGTGGACAGCGGTAAATAAGCATACTCCGTTCGTTATAGCCTGGGTTGAGCGGGAACCGCAGTGAAGAAACTTTTAAGCAATTGTTGCAGATTATAAGCTGTTGGCGCTGTCTTTTTTTATGTTACAGATGGCTACGCAGTTTACCCTTGTTTTATCAGCAATCAAGACCACATTGTCAGTAAAACTTATATGACACTCGTGATGTGTGATGCGGAGCCGATTTAGACATAATCTCGCGCCCGGCTAGATCGCAAAAGTTTTTGTTACTCGCGCGTCAGAGGAAATGCTTAAACTATCTATTTGATTAGTCACACATTATCTTAAGTACGGTTTGGTGGCGAGTAAAGGCGCTATGCGCCCGCTTTTCTTGAGGTGATCGCCTAATTCATACTTTAATTCAGCAACGCCTATTTGAGCCTTAACTGAACCGTATTGGTTTATACACAGATACACCCAACTCAAGTGAAAAGTAGATTACCATATTTCGGCATTAATGGGATAGGTTCATGGCTTGATGGAGATCGTAACGCGCCAGTTTTTGCAACACAAGCTTGCATAGTGAGGTCTAACGCACCTTTGCAGCAGCATCTATACCATCATCAATAAGACGACCATCTTCCATGTAGACAATGCGATCGGCAATATCAAGGATGCGGTTGTCATGGGTAACCAGCAGAATTGTACAGTTTTGTTCTTTCGCTAGCTTCTGCATCAATTCTACGACATCACGCCCGGATTTTTTATCTAGCGCAGCAGTGGGTTCGTCTGCCAAAATGATTTTAGGTTGGGAAACGAGGGCACGGGCAATAGCTACCCGTTGCTTCTGCCCACCCGACATGTTCTCTGGATAGTAATCGGCACGATTTCCCAAACCGACACTTTCCAGCATGGCAACTGCTTTGGCATCCATGTCTTGATCCAGAAACTCCTGGTGCAACTCCATTGACATCCGTACATTTTCTTTAGCTGTCAAGAACGTCATCAGGTTATGCGCTTGGAAAATATAGCCAATTTGACAGCGAATGCCCCGTAGCTGGTTCTTATTCGCACCACACATTTCCTGTCCCAGAATTTTCAGACTTCCTTGTTGGGCAGAACGCAGTCCTCCCATAAGGGTCAATAAGGTCGTTTTTCCTGAACCTGAAGGTCCAGTCATAATGATAATCTCAGATGGGTAAATGTCCAAGTTAATGTCAAATAATGCTTGTTTGCGAAGCTCGCCGCTACCAAAGTAATGGTTGAGATGATGGACAGAAATAACGGGTTGAGTTGTTACTGTGTTAATCGGGTTATGAGAAGAAGTTACTTTTTTCATAGTCTTATTTCTGTATTTCTGTGATTATTTACCTACTAAAACACATCTGCTGGGTCGGCAGAATGTAGTTTTTGCATCGCCACCGCCCCAGAAAAGCTGCACATTATTATCGTTATGATAAATACAGTGATTGCACGACTAAGTGTCATGGCAACAGCTAGTAGTGTTGCTGCGTATGTCAACTGGTAGAGTGCGATCGCAATCAAAAATCCAGGCACATAGCCCAATGCTGCCAAAAGTAATGCTTCTTGAAACAAAACACCAAGAAGATAGCCGTCGCTATAGCCCATTGCCTTTAACGTGGCATACTCCGCTAAATGGTCGGTAACATCACTGTAGAGAATCTGGTACACAATCACGATTCCCACGATAAACCCCACAATGACACCAAGTCCAAAAATAAATCCAATTGCCCCTTGGCTTTCCCAGAAGTGCTTTTCTTCCGCCGTAAAACCTTCTAGTGTTAAAATTCGTACATCTGTTGGTAATTCTTTGGCAAGTTGTGCTTGAACTTGAGCCGCAGCGAAACCAGGTTTGAGCTTAATTAAACCGACATCTATCTGTCTGGATTGACGATCTGGAAATAATTTCAAGAACGTTGAATCACTCGTGATGACATTACCATCAGCAGCAAATGAACTACCAATGCTAAACAATCCAGTGACTTGAATATTCTGGCGATTGAGTTCTACTTCCAGCATTCCGTGCTTTTGTACAGCCTCAGCGATCGCCCCGTACTCCGGGCGTCCAGCACGGTCAAACAACACTCTATTCAAAAGTTTTAACTGCGTCGCATTTTGCTTCACCTCTGGCAAATTGAAGCTAGGGGCTTCTGGATCAACTCCCCAAATCAAAATGGCGCGGTTAATTTGAGTTTCTGGATTTTTCCACTGTCCCGAACCGATGTAGACAGAACTAACCGACTCAACACCTTCATGACTCAAGGCTTGATAAAGTCGTTTTCTAGGAAAGCTTTTGACTGCGGAAAGGGTTTGAAGTTGGAGATTAATCATCACCAAATCTGCTTCCAATAGGCGATGGGACTGTATCGCACTGTCATAGAGTGCATCTTGAAAGCCCATTTGCACAAATATGAGCATATCTGCAAAGGCAATACCTGCCACTGCTACTGCCATACGAGTTTTTTCTTTCATAACCTGTCGCCATGCTAGCGGCGTTCTGCGAAGCCATTTACGAAACATTTCAGGTTACTCCTTGATCAACTCACTACACATCAAAAAACGAATTTTTTCTCTATTTCTTTTGACACCATTTGAATACGTAAATCTATAAGCAGTAATTGCTAAAGTTGTCCAAGGATAAGTTCGTCTAAGAATTCTGATTCGAGAAGTTTTCCAAAGCATTTTGTAGACATCTCCTCCTTGTCAAACCAATTTATACCGAACATTCGTTATATTTAGTGCGAATAAAATTTATAGTTCAATTTCTGTCTGGACTTGCAAGTTGGTCAAACCAGCAACTCGCTTGCTATCTTCTGGTGGGAGGCGAATTTTTACCTCAAGGACTCGCTTATCTAAATTTTCCCCAGGTTTATTACTGAAAACGTTTTGTTGGTTAACCCGCAAGCCAATCAGCAAAACGACTCCCTGCAGTTTTCCATTGAACGCTTGACTCGTCACAACTGCCTTTTGTCCAGTTTTCACTTTACCAATGTCCGATTGATAAACTTCTGCCACAGCAACCATTTTGTCAGTTTGCGCTAGCTCCACAATGCCAGAGGTACTTATCTTTTCTCCCACTTGCGTATGGATTATGTGTATTTGTCCTGCTTTCAATGCCTTAATATAAGCTTGTTCCAAGTCAGTTTCTGCACGTTTGACAGATGCAACAGCATGATTAACTTCCGCCTCTGCGGCTTGCACATCCACCGGCCGAACTTCAGCAATTTTATTGAGGGTGGCGTTTGCCTGCTTAATTTTGTTGACATCAGTAGCATTAATTGTTTGTAGCTCCACTTTCGCTTCACGGATTAGTTTGCTACTAGTAGAATTAATTCGTTTGAGAACTGCTTTGGCATGGTTAAGTTCCTGTTGTGCGGATTCTAAACTCAAGCGTTTGCTATCATATGAGGAACTAGAAATTGCTCCTTGTTTGTGTAACTGCTGATAGCGCCTATATTCGACTTGAGCATTTTTGAGTTCCGCCTTATTTTTCCGAATTATTGCCTCTTGCGCTGTCCTGTCGCCTTGCCACTGCGCTTTCAGTCGGAGGATGGTTTGTTTTTTGGCAAGTATATTGCTTTGCAAGTCCGCTTTCAGTCCCTCAATGGTTGCCTTTTGAACAACTATTTCCCCAGTTTTCGCTCCAGCTTTTACCTGTGCGAGTTTGGCTTGAGCCACCTTGACTTGTTCTTGTGCTTGTCTAAGGGCATCTTGCAGTTTATCTCGTGAATCAAGAATTGCCACAACTTGTCCAGCTTTTACGTGTTCACCCTCTTTGACCAGTAGTTGAGCAATGCGATCGCCATCCAACGCTAGAGGTGCAAACAGCTTAATCACCTCTTCTTCTGGCTCCAGTCGTCCTAGTGCAACCACTTTTTTAATAGGATGTGCTTTATCTACCAACTCAGATGACGATCTTGATCTGTCTTGCCCAAATTGAGAAATCGCATGAACAGTAATTCCACCTGTGATGGCAAGAACAGCAAAGGCTAACCCAATTAACCCTCGATTTGAATTTTTAGATAACAGCTTCCAACTCATAATTTCTCATTATCTCTATTTGAGCAAATATTTATTCTTGAGTTTTACAGACAATTGCATTTATAAATGTAATCTGTAAAGAAATGTAAGAATTCATTTCTTTTTGTTTTATTCATTCTCATCCGAAA
>CAXTNZ010000379.1:0-4700 GCA_964245695.1 uncultured bacterium
AGTGGGGGAGATGAAGGTTTCGGAGGGAGTGGGGGGAGCTGGGGATACGAAGAATTAATTCCTTTTCCCTTTCCCCTTTAACATGATTCCCATTTTCCTCTCCTATTTCTCACTGCTGTTTGCCTACTTTGTTTTCCGGACTATTTTTCTTGATAACGATTTAAAAGCATCTGCAAAAATTCTGCCGCAGTTAGGCGACTTTTAGGTGGGGAAACGCCATCAAATGAGTCTACCCATCTGCCTTGGACAACTTGGGGCGATCGCCACATCGATAAATGGTCAACTGGCGGATCTGCGTAAAAGTTATCTTCCCCACTTCCCAGGATTTTAGAACTCCAGTGGGTGACATAATCATGACTCATTCTGTGGATGGGGAAACTGCCCCATAGAGGTACTCCCCATCCATCTATAGCAATAAATGCTTTGATATAACCACCTAACATTTGCCACGAATACGCTGCGGCTATTGCCCCGACTACACCTGCACTAAAGCTAATGAATACAACTGGCGATTTTAACTGATGGCGCAGGCGATGTCTATCGACAAGTCGCTCCGCGTCTACGCCTAAAAACTGCAAAATATGAAATCCTGATAAAGCTAAAAAACCCTCAGTCGGCACAATCAGTATATTCACTGAATTTTCTAGTTGACTTTGAGAAAATATCTCTAGCCCTCCCGATACAAAGTTTTCCGTTAAGGCTGGCTGATGAATTCCGGGGCAAATAATTATGCTCATCTTTTGAGTTAGCATTTTTTACACACAACATTTGTTGCTAGGGTGCCTTTTCCCGTCGTCAATATAACATTTTTTACTTGACTATCCTGGTTAATTGGCGTTTTGATTTCGCCTAAATGTGTTAAAAAGCACTAAAAACTTGAATATTCCCAAAATAATTGGGAATTCTCCTCAGGGGATATACTATCCCATCCAGGGGGATAGTAAAATACAAGTAAGGGGAAAAAATAAAATCCCATAGATATCAATGGTTACATTAAGGAATTGAATTGTGGTAGCTACGCCGGAAAAACTGGATCATACACACGAGCATCTATCGAGTCAAGAGCGAGTAGCTGTATTGCTTATGGGCTACGGCGAAGTCGAAAGCTACGAAGACTTCGCTAACTATAACGAACAAGCTTTAAATCTACTGACAGCAAAATTTGCACCAGTACCAACTTGGATTTATCCACCTTTGGCACGCCTTTTGGCGTTATTTGATCGCCATGAGTGGGGACACACACATCATGATTTTATTTCCCCACACAATGCCATCTTTGAAAAGCAACGCGCTGGGATTGAGAAGAATTTACAAGAAAAATGGGGCGATCGCGTTCAAGTTTTCAAAGCGTTCAACTTCTGCGCTCCCTTTCTACCTGAACAAGTCCTAGCAGAAATTCAAAACCAAGGCTTTGATAAACTACTAATTTACCCGTTGCTAGTGGTTGATTCTATCTTTACTAGCGGGATTGCGATCGAGCAAGTTAACAATGCTCTCGCTCAAATGGCTGATGGTGAAGAACACTGGGTTAAAGCACAGCGCTACATTCCTTCTTTCTATAACGAACCAGCATACATCGATTTGATGGCTCATCTGGTTGAAGAAAAAATTAACGCTGACTTAGCCAACGCTTACCTACCTTCTCAAATCGGTATTGTGTTGATGAACCACGGTTGTCCCCACAAGGCAAAAGGCTTCACTTCTGGGATTACCGAAAGTCAGATACTTTACGACTTAGTACGCGATAAGTTAATTAACCGCTATCCCCTGATCTCGGTAGGTTGGTTAAACCACGATACACCTTTAATTGATTGGACGCAGCCAAACGCCGAACAAGCTGCAAAAAACCTGATTCAATTGGGTGCAAAAGTGGTTATATTTATGCCGATTGGCTTTGCTACAGAAAACCACGAAACTCTCTTGGATGTTCATCACATCATCCACGCTCTAGAGAAAAAGCATCCTAATGTAGACTACGTGCAAATGGCTTGCGTCAACGACGATGCTGAATTCTTGGCTGTGGCTGCTGAATGGGCGAATTCTCATATTGCCGAACTCTTGTCACAAGCAACGGTAGTTAATCCCCAACTAGCTGGACACCACCATCATCACCATTAAGGGAATGGGGAATAGAAAGTAGGGAATAGGGAGATGAGGGAGAGTATTACGGAAAAACTTTCCTTGTCTCCCTTTTTCCTTTGTCCACAAACACGTTCCGCAACGGACTGGAACTTAGGTAGAGAATTTATCATAGACAAGATTGCATAAATATTTTTTTGCCTCACGCAGAGCCGCAGAGGCGGAGAGAAAGAGAGTAAATTCAGTCCCTGAGTGCAATCTTGTCTAATGTTCACCTTGCAGTCGAGTAAGTAAGAGAACTAAATTAAACGTAAGCTCGTAGTAAGGACTTTAGTCCTTAAAATGCTGTCACCGAGCAATAAATCGCTCACTACTTAAAGATTCATATGGATGGCGCTCGTTTTGCAAATGCAGTAGTTGCCATAAATAAAAGTCCTGCGGAAATTAGCTGGAACGGGGTAGATGTGTTGTGTTTTTGCGGGACAAAAAATGGCATGGCGTTAGGAGAAGCGATTATTTTTTTTAATAAAGCATTAGCACTTATATTTTGCGTATCGCTGTAAACAAGCGGGGCAACTTGCATCCAAAATGCGATTTATTTCCGCTCCTTGGCTTGGTTTGTTAGAAACGGGTGCTTGGTTTAAGAATGCACGTCATGCAAATCAATGTGCTGAATATTTAGAAAATCAATTGCTAAAAATAGAAGGCGTTGAAATGATGTTTAAGAGAGAAGCTAATGGTATTTTTGTGAAGTTACGCGAACAAGTTATTACAAGCTTACGAGAAAAGAATTGGCAGTTTTACACATTTATCGGTGTGGGAGGAGCGCGGTTTATGTGTTCTTGGAATACAACTCAGGCAAGAATTGATGAATTGGTGGGCGATATCAAAGAAGCGATCGCCTAAAATGTTAAGCTGTTACACAACGTTGCAAAATGCCTCTAGATTCCTGATTAAGCAAAGATTTAAAATCTAGGGGTTTGCACTTGCTGGGCAAACTAATTAAATGGAAATATGACTAAGCTGATCGAATACGAAGAAAGCAGCGACGAAGTGCGTGCAGTATATGACGACATCCGCGCCACGCGCTCTTCTGACTACATCAACAACTTTTGGAAAGCTTTAGCCAACCATCCCCCTACCCTGCGGCGAACCTGGGAGACGGTGAAGGAAGTAATGACTAGTCCCGGTGAAATAGATCCATTGATGCGCGAATTAATTTACATCGCTGTGAGCGTGACGAATAATTGTGAGTATTGCATCGCCTCGCATACGGCGGCGGCGCGTGCTAAAGATATGAGTGATGTCATGTTCGGCGAATTGATGGCGATCGCAGCCACCGCGAACATGACTAATCGCCTCGCCAACGGCTATCAGATTCCAGTGGACGAGCGATTTAAAACGTAGGAACCTGCTGATAGCCCCCTTTAAATTAGAGTTGAGAGCAAAAAGTGGAGCTGATAGCGATGAAAGAAGATACCATCGAAATTACTGGTTTTCACGCTCATGTCTACTTCGATACCGTGAGTCGTGACGCGGCTGCGCGTGTACGTGAAGGATTGGGCGCTAAGTTTGACGTGCGGCTCGGACGCTGGCATGATAAGCCCATCGGTCCACACCCAAAAGCGATGTATCAAGTTGCATTCTTACCGGATCAGTTTGCCAAGGTTGTCCCGTGGTTAATGCTTAATCGTGAGGGGTTGGATATTCTCATCCATCCTGAGACGGGCGATGATGTGGAAGACCATGTGGATCATTCCCTGTGGCTAGGAGAGAAGCTGGAACTGAATATCGAGTTCCTTCGTTAGATTAGAACCACAACGCCGGCTGAAAATGTAAGTTTCCCAGCTAGACAAAACCTCACCACTGTTTACATACTGAGTCGCAAGCCAGACAATATTGCGGGAATTTGACCGATTTACTGTGTTTTTGAAGTGGGATTGCAAGATGATCAAAACGGTGTTTTTGCTTCTAAATCAAGGGTTTTTCCCGATTGCGGATGCTGAAAGCGAAGTTCTCTGGCGTGCAGATGTAACCGATTTGCGTTCTTTACGCATCCATAAAGGCGATCGCCTAAAATAGTCACCCCAAGTCCTCTAACATCCGCAGCGTGAACTCTCAGTTGATGGGTGCGTCCGGTTTCTGGTATAAATTCTAGACGAGTGTAGTCTTTTTCTCTCGCTATCACCCGGAAGTGAGTCAAGCTGAATTTACCGCATTCATCGACTTTCTGATAAGGGCGATTTTGCGGTTCTGCCGATAATGGTAGTTGAATTACACCTTCATCAATTGTCACCAAACCGGAAAGTACAGCTTCATAAACTTTGTGAACCTGACGTTGCTGAAACTGCCGACTGAGTTGACGATGAGTTTGTTGATCGCGTGCCAGCAAAAGTATACCAGATGTTTCTTGATCCAAACGATGCACAGATGCGATCGCCTTGCCATCAGGTAACAAATTACGCAAGCGAGTCAGGACACTATCTTGGCGATCACTATAACGACCAGGCACTGAAAGTAGTCCTGGAGGTTTATTCACAGCAATTAGCCATTTGTCTTCATAAATAATCGGTAAGACCTCTCCCCCAACCCCTCCCCTACTAGGGGAGGGGCTTTCTCCC
>CAXTNZ010000380.1:0-4698 GCA_964245695.1 uncultured bacterium
CCCCTCTCCTTATCCCCCGATCGCTGCATCATCTTCGCCACCTAAGCGATCGCCTCTTTCTAGTTCCCAGAGAATTTGATTACCTTCTCGTCGTACTCGTGAGACAATCCAGTTGCGCCAGCGCCATTGATCTCCTCGACTGGTGACAGCGCTGGCGTGAACATCCATTAAATCTGCTAGCTCGGAACTGGTGATTAAGTAGCCTTTTGTGGCTATTTCGTCAGCGATGTGCAGAGTTTCAACCAAGTTGCGGAGATGCGCCACCCTCATCTCTGGTGGTCTTTCTTCGATTGTTGTCGATGTAGATGGCTCCATAATTGTTGTATCTGTTGCAATACTGATTTCTTGTTTGCTTTTGTTAATTATTGTCGAGTTTGTATCACAATCAGATACTTTTGCTACATTTATCTCGCTTGTTTGCGTTAAGGATTGATGAGAATGAGTGTAAGCGAGTTGTTTGAGGGATGGGGTTTTGCCACTGGCATAAGCGCGAGCAATTACATCACACCGTTCGTTACCTATGTTACCAGAGTGACCCCGGACGTGTTCCCATTTTACTTTGCGACTGTTGAGTTCATCCAATTGTTCCAAAAGGTCTTGATTTTGGACTGGGTTTCCATCGGCTTTTTTCCAGCCTTTCTTTTTCCAGCTTTTCACCCATTTGGTAACGCAGTTGATGAGGTATTCGCTGTCGGTATAAAGGGGAACGGGTTCTTTTTGTCCAGATTCTTCTAGGAATTGTAGAGCTGCGATCGCTGCTTGCATTTCCATTTTATTATTGGTCGTATGCGGAGAGCGATCGCCCATTTCATAAGTTGAGCCATCGGTAAAATAGACGACTACACCCCAACCACCCGGACCTGGGTTGCCGGTGCAAGCGCCATCAGTATATATACTTTGAATTGTGCGTTGAGAAGACATGGTTAAAATATCGAACCGCGAAGACACGAAAAACGCAAAGGAAGAAGTTATTAGCGACGAAGACTGCGAAGCAATATATACGTTAACATGGCAAAAATCAACCCTATGCCTAAACTCAAGGCAAAGATTTGGCTTTGGTAAGCCAGAGGGTTTTTATCTTTGGGTATTTCGGCTAGGATGACGGCAGATCCTATTTGGCTGGTTGCTAGTCCTACACCTGCGATGCCGATGAATTCTTCTAGGTGGCGATCGCTTTTTGCTTGGTATATGTCAATCGTACCTTGAATTGTACTAATTAAATTTTGCAGCAGGGTCAAGCCTGGGCTAAGGTTAATATAATCTGTCTCTATTTGTTGGAGATATTTCTCAGCACTAAATTCGCTAAATTCTTGCATAAATTGTCGCTGATTGTTCCTATTTTCTCTGGAAATCTTCTCTAACCGCTTTTTGTAATTATTCAGATTTACTTTAATTGTGCGTCCTTGGTCATCAAGGTAGCTTAAATCTATTGCATATTGCGATAAAATTGTCAATGTATGAGTTAAGGTTTCTTGTAATTCTTGAAGATTAAGTTTACTTGCGTTTATTTGTTGTCCTAAATCAGTGATTTTTTTGACTATTTGTTGCACCTCATGAAAATCTTTTTTGAGTTTGCTTTTTAATTTGCGGCTTTGGTGGTAAGCCCAAATAATTTTATGGCGGTAGCAAAATAGACGATTTAAATCGAAATATACATTGGCGATGCTTGTGGTAATATCATCAAGCGATCGCTCTGGTGGAAATAGACATATTAATATATGAAAGCTATTTTGAAAGCTTTTTTCATCAACCCAATCATTAGGCTGTTCCCACACATCAAACGCAGTTGCACCTAAAAAAGTACCTTGTTTCAAGTTGATTTTACTTTGAGAATTGGGGTTTATTTGCAGATAGCATTGTTGGGCGAGCGCTTGAATTTCTTTCTCGTTATAAATTTCTGACAACTGTCCCCAGACAAACCAGGTTTTACCGAGTTTCTCTGGCTGCTGATCGATACGGAATTCTATATTTTCTTTAATATCCTGCAAGCGGCTGATAGGTTTGCCCTTATTATCATTATTGATAACAGAGCAATCTACCTGAAGGGCATAGGTATCACCTAATTGCAGTGCATAGTAGTAGCCTTCTAAGTCTGAGAGAAAGTTTTCAAGTTTTTCTGGTACGAGTAACTCAACGTAATCTGCTTCAGCTTTTTCCAGAAAAGCGAGTTCTTTAAGTAAATCCTGTTCTTGAGAATTAAGTTGTTGGTAATCTTTATTTAATTCTGGTTTTATTTTTCGCCAAAATTGATGACGATTTTGGTTGATTTGTTCGTCTGTTTGTCCTAAGCCTTGTTGCAAATCGTAGACAAATAAATCAACAGTGGGGTAAATAAGATTATGCTGTTGACTCATGGCATAGGCATTTGTAAAGAACGAATAATTATTGCCCAAACATCTTTCGCTTTACTTACAGAGTCAGTAGCATTGAAAATGGGTTTAGAGATTTCAGTTAACTTTTCGTCTTCGAGTTGTTCGTTAATAACAACAAGAATATTGTTTATTTCTGTGCTTTGCTGTTCCGCAGCATGATTAATTTTAGCTGGTAAAGGACCTCTACTACGGATTTTGGTAATTGCGTCTAAAGATTCGCAAACTATTTCGTAAGAAGTTGCAAGCGGGGGATAACTCATGGCAATGTCATACAATTTGTCAATATCCGCCGGAATGTTAATTGTATTTACTTGCGCTTGCACAGCATCTGGCAAAGGTGCGTCAAGCTGATAAAGTGCAAAAAGAAAAGCTTTGAGTTCCGAGGCTTCTAAAGGTTGCATGATAAATTCCCAGTAATTGTAAAAGCTGCCCAGAAATAAGGGTGATTATAAGGTTTATTATTTGGTTCTGTTGTATTGTTAATATTATTTAAATGGCGTGACAAGAAACGGCGAACTATGCCTTCATGTTCGGGAAGTTGGGCGATTTGGGCTGCATACCATTCTGCAAGTTGTGCGTTTGTGGCATTTCGCAACCATTGGGTAGCTTTAGCCAAAGCTACAATCTCTGATTTTTCTTGTTGTAGCAGGTGGTAAAATTGAATCATCACCAAAGCGCTAGCGGCTGATTCCACAGTCCACAGTGTACTGACGACATGCGCCACACCGCAACTCATAAAGCCACTGACAAGCCCCACATATTCGGTGGTGATGGTATGATTACCTGCGATCGCGCTTTCGCAAGCTGCAAGACTAACGAGTTTGTAACTTCTCAAATCAAAGTTGCGGATATCCGTAAGAGTCAGTTTATCTTCACCCGCTAACGCCAAGTGCGATAAAGCCGGATTGTGAAAATTGTATTCCCCATGTCCTGTAAAGTGGAAAATGCTGTATTTTTCCGGCAAAGCAGTTATTAGTGCTTCTTTTGTCGCTTGTTTAGAGGAAAAGCGAGTGGGTTTGAAGAACATCCGGTTTATCGCTTCCGATTCAATTTGAGCAAATTCCAACGAGGGATAACCTTTGCTGTTGGGATGTTCAATACTTAATAAATTGTGCCGCTCATAGCCCCCCTTTTTAAGGGGGGTTGGGGGGATTAAGCCAATTTCGGCGCTGGGTAGATAGGTGATGGTGAAGTCATCGGGAAACAGCGCATGGAGAGGAAAGCGGTGCAAGTCGCGGTGAGGAACTAAAATTAAATTTTGGATTTTGGATTTTGGATTTTGGATTGATGAGGTTGCATTGTCAGGGTTTATGGCGCTAACTATAGCGGAGATATCAAGAATATTAGCCAGTTGGCGAAGCATTTCGGGCAAGTTGTCGCGCCATGTTCTTTCTTCTTCGCCTTGCTTATCTTTGCCTTTGCGATAATTGGCGTATTCTTCATTCCACCTTTTCACCCAGTCTTCAAACTCGCGCAAGCGGAGATCCCCCCCAGCCCCCCTTGTCAAGGGGGGAGTGGAAATGATGATGGGTGATGGCGCGTTGTGTTTGAGGATGAAAGTGTGTAGGGCGTAAGGGCTAATATGCCAGTAAACAACAGCAGTTGTAGGATTGAGCAAGCGTTGCATTTCTAAGTAGCTGGGGGAGGAAATTTCATCACTCCACGCAGACAAAAGCCAACTCAAACAGGCATTTTTGCCCTGTTCTGCTAATTCAACTGCTTGCACCAGATTCCCAGACTGCACCGCTAAATCAACAGTCAACTGCTGAAAACCTGCAAACTTCAAAGTTAGTTGTTTTTTACTTTCATCAGAGCGATTTGCTTCACTCAGCAAGCGGCGTAAAAAATCTGTACCGCGTCGCTGGAGTTCTTCAGCTTTGGCGGTTTCGTGCAAATCCAAGTGGACGCGAATCAAGTCTCGCAAAACCTCCAGATGCAACTCAGGAAAATCTGCTTCTGTGAGAGTTTTCAGCGCATGATTGTAGCTTATAACAGCTTTGTGCCAATAAACGCGGGGGTAGGAATCTCCTAGCCCTCGGAAGTAGTGAGCATTACCTATATATTGATGCAACTTACCCCAACCTTCTGGGTGCGTGTCTTGCTGGCAATACTTCAAACCTTCCTCATAGCTTGCCAATTTTCCCTCATAGCCGCGCTGATTGAGGGTTCGATTTGTCTGTACTATGCCAATTAACAAACTCGGTAGCTGATTATAACTAACTGATTTTCCTGCCGCAATGCCCCGGTTAATCCAAGCTAAGTCATCATCAGGTTTGATTTCTATAGCTTTGTCGTAGGATGCGATCGCATCTTCATAACACCCTAA
>CAXTNZ010000381.1:0-4686 GCA_964245695.1 uncultured bacterium
ATTCTGTGCTGTGCCCCTACCTGCGTACAGAAGTACAAACGAGAACCGCTATATTGCACCGCTTTTAGCATCTCCCTGCGAGTTTGGGGAAGTTGGAAGAAGTTCAGATATGTAGCTTTATTTTAGTGAATTGGTCTAATACAGAGTATTTAATCCAGATTTGTACGAGAGACTTGTGAACAATAAAATATCTTTGATTAAATCCAAATAATACAAATGGATAACCCACAATAATTATTTTTACATGTATCAAGGATGACTTATAGGTAATTAGTGATACTTACTTGAAGTTTTGAATATTACTAAAAATATTAAGAACCAAAGATGACAAGACAAATTTTCCTTTCAACACCGCATATGGGCGATCGCGAACTGGAGTTTGTCAAAGAAGCCTTTGACACTAACTGGATAGCCCCGGTTGGTCCCCATATAGATGCTTTCGAGCAAGAATTTTGTGAAGTAACTGGATGTGGTCATGCTGCTGCTATGAATTCTGGCACGGCGGCACTACATTTAGCTTTGAAATTAGTTGGCGTTGAGTATGGGGATGAAGTTTTTTGCTCTACTCTGACATATGTTGCTAGCGCTAACGCAATTACTTATTTAGGAGCCAAACCAGTATTTATTGATAGCGATCGCATTTCTTGGAACATGAATCCTGAGTTGTTGTGTGCAGCGCTTGCTCGTCGCGCACACATTGGCAAATTACCGAAAGCGGTTGTGCTTGTGCATCTGTATGGACAAAGTGCCGATATCGAGCCAATTTTATCAGCTTGCGATCGCTATTCTATTCCTTTAATTGAAGATGCTGCCGAAGCTTTAGGAGCTACCTATAAAGGGCGCTTTGCTGGAACATTTGGACGCATTGGCATTTACTCCTTCAATGGCAATAAAATCATCACTACCTCTGGTGGCGGGATGTTGGTTTCTGACGATTCAGCAGTGGTGGCAAAAGCCCGTTTCTTGGCAACCCAAGCACGCGATCCAGCTCCTTATTACCAACACTCAGAAATTGGCTACAACTATCGCCTCAGCAACGTTTTGGCTGGCATTGGTCGCGCTCAGTTACAACTTTTGAGCGATCGCGTAGCAGCTAGACGACGCAACTTTGAAATTTATGCCTCTGCTTTGGGACATCTTCCCGGAATAGAATTCATGCCAGAAGCTGGCTTTGGACGCGCTACCCGTTGGCTTAGTTGCTTGACAATCGATCCGGTTGCTTTTGGTGCAGATCGAGAACAAATCCGTCTAGCACTTGCTGAACAACACATTGAAACTCGTCCTGTATGGAAGCCTTTGCACTTACAGCCTGTATTTGCTAAGTGTGAATGTATTGGCGGTGTAGTTGCAGAGGATTTGTTTGCACGGGGTCTTTGTTTGCCTTCTGGATCTAATCTGACAAACGAAGATTTAGAGCGGGTGATTGATGCGATTTCCGCCGTTTATTATGGCGATCGCTAAACTCACACTTTTCTTTTCATAACTTAGTAATAATTTTACTTGACGAACCAGTTTTTATCTTTTAGCAGCTAGCAAAGTTTAATGATTCAAGATTAAATTATTGGATTCATCTATCAATAAAAAAGAAATTTATTTAGGGAATCTCAACAAAGTGAGGAATACTAACCACAAGAAAGTGATACTATAAATTAATCGGCGATAACTGTACAATAAGCGGCAAAAACTATGAAGCTGCCCTTTGCTTCATCTCCAGTTCAAGCTCGGCAAACTAAAGAGCAATTTGCTAACCCTGACGCTTACCTAGATTACGAATTAGGTAAAGCAGTGCAAGAGCTACCCCCGCTTTATACAAGATTGGTAGGGGTAACTTTAAGTTTAGCAGTATTTGGGGCGATCGCCTGGGCTGGTTTGAGTAAAGTAGATGATGTAGCTGAGGCTCATGGTAAGTTGATTCCTGGTGAAGAAGTGCAGCCAGTGCAATCGCCTAGTAGTGGCAAAATTAAATATATCAATCCCACTAAAGTCAAAGAAGGTCAGCAAGTACAACAGGGTGAGCTTCTAATAGCACTTGACTCAGAATCCTCCCAAGTTGATATTGAAAGGCTAAATAATCAAGTTGTATTGAAAAGGCAAGACATCCTGCGTGTTAGCCAAGCAGGAGATGAAAGCCAGAAAGCACGCATTAAAGAGGCAGAAATTGAATATTCCCGTCTGCTAATTAACCTAAACTCAGCCAGACGCAAAGCAGATAAAGAGTGTCCTTTCTACGGTGGTACCATTCGAGTCAGGTGTGAAGACGCTAAAGACGAAGTAAATAACTTAATAAAAAGTGTTGCGGCACAAGAGCAAAAAATCAAGCAACTAAAGGCAGATTATAAAACTGGATCTCTTTCCGATCTGAGCAAACGCCGCGAAGAATTGCAGTCTCTTGAAGGGCAACTTAAGCAAGCTAACCTTCAGAGAAAAAATCAAATTATTACATCTCCAATTACAGGCAGAGTTTATAACATCAAAGTAAACCCAAGTCAAGGTATAGTGCAATCTGGTGAGGAGTTATTGTCAATTTTACCATCAGGAAAAGAACCTTTGCTAGAAGTTGATTTGCCAAATCAATATAAAGCGTTTGTTCATGAAAAAATGAAGGCAAAGGTTAAGATAGATTCCTTAAATTATCAAGAATTTGGCATCATTGATGGCGAGGTGGTTAGCATTAGCCCCAATGCAGTTATTAACGATAAAAATTCGGGCAAAGCCGTTTATCCGACCAGAATTAAACTCGATCCAGTCATGCTCAAAAAGCGCGGTTTAGATAAGCAGTTAACTGCTGGTATGACTGCGGAAGGCGATATTGTCATGCGACAGAAGTCGGTTTTAAGCTTGTTGCTTGAGCCGATGATGCGGAAATTTGATGATGTCTTTTCTCGTAAGTGAATCGTCGAAACAAGATCCCCCTTCTTTAAGAAGTCCGGGATCTGAAGAAGAGTTATCTGAGGTATATATGACTCAAGCTTTACCTAAACTAGTAAGCTTTGAAGAATTTGCAAATTGGAAACCAGAAAACGGTCGGTATGAACTACATAATGGGACAATTGTTGAGATGTCACAACCATTAGGCGACCATGAAGATATTGTTGGTTTTTTGGTTGAAAAATTAGTTACAGAATATACCCGTTTAAACTTGCCTTATCGAATACCCAAAACAGCTTTAGTCAAACCACCTGAAAGTGAATCAGCTTACTCGCCAGATATACTATTGTTAAACCGTCCTAATTTAGCAACAGAACCGAGATGGAAAAATCAATCAACAGTTATTTACGCTGAATCAATTCCATTAGTAGTAGAAGTTGTAAGTACCAACTGGCGCGATGATTATCTTGATAAAGCTGGGGATTATGAGGAAATTGGTATTCCCGAATATTGGATTGTCGATTATCTTGGCTTGGGTGGAAGGCGGTTTATCGGCAACCCCAAACAACCAACTATTTCGATTTATCAACTAGTGGAAGGCGAATACCAAGTTAGCCAGTTTAGGAAAGGGGAACGTATTGTGTCGCCAACATTTCCTGAATTGAATTTAACCGTACAAGAGATTTTTGACGCTGGCTTACAAAGTTAGTTTTTACCTTGCAGTTTTCTACCCCGTAAAACGTTTTTACTATTTTCCAAAAATGTTGTGGCGATCGCCTGAGTACCTTTCAGTAAAGTTGATTTAGTTTCGTTCATTGGAATTAAACTTCAAGAACACTTAATTATATGCCAGACTAAAATGTGAAGTTAATTCCTGTCATAGCTACCAGAGGAGAAATTATTACTCAAAATAAATTTATCCTGAACTTCTTAATTCAACTCATCACTTGGCGATTTATTGAAGCATTTTTTGTTAGATGAAGCAACTGGCAACGCACTTGCTAGTAAGAAGTTGCAGTTCACTAATATGTTAGTTGCTTATCTTTATTTTTGTTACTGTCTGCTAGGTCTGGAGTCCATAAGTGCCTGATAGTAGTCTCTGTAAAGTTTATTGTTCTTTACCGTCCGCCTCTGAACTTGTTGCTGCCCCTTCACATTATTTCTCAGTTGCGAACCTTGGTCTTTGCTGAGACGACCAGTAGCTTCGGCTACCTCAACTCCCCTCTTATTGATCTTTAAATCTCTTGTCCATCCAGGCTGTGACAGTGCATTTTCAACAGTCCCTCTCGGAAGTTTGCCTTCGTTTTCCCACTTTATTGCACTATGTGTTTCTACAGCAACACCGTCAATTTCTATAGCCTTTCTACGTTTTGTTCTATCCTTCCCATTAGTATTAAGATGTCCGTCTTCTAGAGCCAGCATTTCTCGCCTGCCACTAGCAAAATTATGCTGATGACCAGCATGTACGTCTGTGACTAACTTCCCCTTATCATCCAAAAGGAAACGTAAGCGATGGGCTTCATTATTTCTGATAATGTTAGCTTGCTCCGTTCTAAACACGGCTTCACGCGTTCGCTTCCTACTTCCTGCTTGCTCAGTAACATTAGAAATTTTTTCTAAGCCTCTAGCACCATCTACAGAATCACCAGTAACATTAGCAACTGTACCTGGTCGTCTAGGGACTCTGGGAGTCGTTGTGCTTGGTCTAGGTTCAATTGCGGGTCTACCGGGTCTAGGTTCAATTGCGGGTCTACCGGGTCTAGTAGATATTAATTGACGATTGCCGGATAATTTTTTAGGGATTGGCCATCACAAAAC
>CAXTNZ010000382.1:0-4677 GCA_964245695.1 uncultured bacterium
ACCGACCTGCATCATCGACCAAGACGCTTTGTTCTCGGGAAGAGTCACCTCTGAACTCATTGATGAATTCAGAGGTGACGCTGATGCTTTTCTGGCGTTAATGAGCAGAGGCTTGCTTTTAACCATGACTTCTATTCACAGGCGACGTTAACTTTTTGGGTAGTCCTAAATAGGTAAGGATGCATTGTAGTGATGAATGGAGTACCAGATTGCTCCAATATGATTGTCCAACTTTTTAGAAAACAATAATGTTTTTCGGACTAATCGAGAAATTCTTTGGCGTAAGGTACAGTTGAATCGCTCTATGTAGTTGGTCTTGTCAGTTTCTTTGCCCACGGCCCGATGGTGCTTGCGGGGTAGCACTGCACTGTATGCTGACCAAAAATCACTAGCAAACGGCGCACTGCCGATAGAGCGCAGGGAGCAACTTCCACAATGCTTTCGCTCCGGCAATTGAGCGCTCTCCAATGTGTACTCCAACAATTTCTCGCGTCTTGACATCAATAGCTAACCACACCCATTGCTTGCTGCGCTTGTTATTCACAAACGACCACAATTCATCACATTGAATCGTTAATCGCCCCCTTTTTTAGTCCGCACATTTACCTGTCGCGGCACTGCTGCATATTTACTCATTCACGTAGCGTTGCAGCCACAACTCTGAAACATCCGTGACCCTAGCAATTCCTGCCAAGGCAAGGCGTTCCAACAATAGTTTGTCAATCAAGTCTTTGGTCGCTTGGTTAATGAGTTTGTTTTGCGGGTCTTGCACAAACTGCCGTCCACAGTCTCAGCATTTAAAGTTTTGTTTGCCATTATGGATTCTGCCATTTTTGACAGTATGGTGAGAGTCGCAACTTGAACAAGAGAGCATGACAATGAGTTCCAAGAGAAACTAAACACTAACCTTCATTCTATCCCTACTTGTTTAGGACTACCCGCCGGAGGAGTGAACGGGGCGAATTCGGTGGGTGAGGTTTGTACTCCCGCAACCACTGAATGTGCCCTAGTGAAGATCAGCCCAGTTGTCAAGATTGAGGTAGTCACGAGCGATCGCAGCAAGGAGTTCGTCTTTGCGGGGCACGGTGGCGTTGTGACGAAAACCGAGCATGAGCCGAGCGTGCAGTTCATTCAACTCATCCTCACGTTCTTTAAGGACTTGCTGAATAATGGGTTGGTAGTTAGCCCCCAAAGCGGAAGCGAGAGCTTTGACGGGAGGAATTGAAATGCGAATGAGGCGCTGGTGATCCTGCTGGGAGGAGTTCCAGCGAATCATGGCATCAACGATCTGGTTGATTTTTTGTGCAGTCTCTGTTTGGGAGCGAGAAGCTTTGGCTGGTTTCGGAGCTGGTAAGGAAGTGGTAGGAGTTTCAGCAGTTGAAGGAGGAGGTGAAGAAGACTTTGCTAGTGTGGTGGATACGGTTGTGTTGCAAAAATTTGTTGAAGACAGAAAAATCCCTGGAAAGGGAATCGGTTATGCTGCCACTCCAAAGATTTCAGCCATGAAGAGGACTCGTTCTCTGACGGCTCCTTTTTCAACTTTTCTCACTTGTCCTTTTCTCAGCATGTTCACGGTTTCATAACCCTTTATCGTTCGTCGCGCCGTGTTGAACGAGCCGAACCCCATACCAGGTTTGACTAACCTTTTTATAAATCTGTGGTCCTGCTCAACTATATTATTCAAGTGCTTGTTCTGTCGTAATTCTACCTTCTCGAACAGCTCTTCTTTTTCTTTGAGTTCATCTACAGCTTTTGGGTAAGCAGCATTTTTATCGACATTAATAACACGAGGTTCTTGAGTGTGAACTGCGTTCAAAGCTTTGCAGAGAAACCGTTTAGCAGCTTTGGCATCCCGATGAGCCGTCAACAAAAAGTCGAGAGTTTGACCAGTTGAATCAACAGCTCGGTACAAGTATTTATCCTTGCCTTTAATCTTGATGTAGGTTTCGTCCACCCGCCACGAGTCATTCGTAGAGCCCAGATGGGGTCGGCAACGCTTTTCTAATTCCGGCCCATACTGCTGTACCCATCGATATACAGTTGTATGGTGAACGTCCAAGCCCCGCTCATTCACCATTTCCGCTACTTGTCGATAGGAGAGTGGGTAGGTGAGATACCAGCGCACGCACAGCAGAATGATTTCTGGTACATAGTGACGCCATTTGAAGGGGTTGGACTTAGACATGGAGAGGACTGAATCTGAACCACGAGTTTCTCAGCTTATCACCTCTCTCGTTTTTTGCAACACAACCCTCGAAGAGTGGTTTAAACAAAACACAACTAAGCTATTGAGTTACATCGCTTCAGCCTAAGAAATTAGTCAGTTTACCTAGTTTTGGTCTTAACCGAACCGTCTTGACGTAAGTACCACCTGACACACAGCAGGATAATTTCAGATTGAAAGTGCCGCCATTTGAACGGATACTTGGGATTCATGAACGGGATTAGTTTGGCTTCAGACGATCTTCAATAAGTATATCTACCAGACCCCATCCAGTGTTAGAGAGTCGATGCAGGAGTCGCCTCCCACACCTCTCCTACAAAACCGGACATGAAACTTTTGCTTCATCCGGCTCCTGAGTTATCTACCCTTTGTCATAGGCACTGATAAAGTTAAAATGTATTATCAGTTTTCGTTCTGCACGTTCTAGGCTGAACATCCCACCATCGAAATTATCGTGGCATTAGGCATATAAACCTTTTACTTGCACCGAACGACTATAGATAACCCTCCCCACGTCTGCCTATCCCAAGGCTTTCCCAAGGGCATTTGCTTTTTGGGGAATCCCTCCACCTCAATGCATCCGGTTAACACCTTCTTACTCTTGTAAGAGCATTGAAGGGTTATTTCGTTCCTGATGGTCATTTGTTTGTACCTTTAGAGTTATACTATCCACCGGGTTTCTTTGGGCTTGTGCGGTTGGTCAAGCAAAACTTTGCCAACGCCCCAATATCCTCTGCCTTTTGGCTCCAGCCTGTCAGCCTTATTTGGCTGGTTTTGTGTGACGATGGGTCAGACGTATATTCACTTTCATTACTCATGGGCACTTGCTAGGCGGGATACCAATTTAGGCTATCAGTTACCGCCGTTTTATCCCGCTTCAGGCTTTGATGATTAGTCGCGAACCTGGGGATAATGCTTTCACTGCCGCACTTGCAGGAAGGGACTTGTTATGCACTCACCCTCATGACCATCAAGTTGTCGAGGTTCTATATCAACCAAGCTCTCCGTCCTTGAGTACAAGCTACTCATTTAGGAGAAACGAATCGCACTTTTGCAACACAACCGTTAATTTAATAGAATGATATTGAGAAAGTTTTGACGAGGATATCGAGATGGTTCAAGGAAGTTGTCTCTGTGGTTCAGTTAAGTATGAGGTAGAGTTAATTCCAGGAAAAATATTTAATTGCCATTGCAAGTTTTGCAGAAAAGCTCACGGAGCAGCCTATGTTACCGTGGCTCTTGCCAAAGCAAGCACTTTGAAAATTTTCAATGAATCAGGCTCGTTAAAAGAATATAAAAATGCAATTGGAGGGTACAGAGCTTTTTGTGTCAATTGTGGTACAAGACTTATGAATTATGCGCATGATAAAAATATTTATCTATGCATCGCTTTAGCAACTGTAGATACTCCGACGAATTTTAAGCCAGTTGCACATGTAAATATTGAATCAAAAGCAAGTTGGTGTCAGCCCTATGAGGGCATTCCAAGTTTTGAAGGAATTCCTTCTGGAGTTCTTTAAAAGCGTCTGATACCATTTCCGAATAATTTTGGGTAGTGGTAAGTATGTAGTGACATTTCAAACTTACTAACTCAAACTTTTTCTTTTTATCGGCTTACTCTTAGAGAGATATTACCTTTGCTAATTAAAGATGGAGAAGTAATAAACATTAAAAATTAAAGCTGGGGCTGTAGATGTTAGTTTCTATAAAGTAACGAAATTATTACATTTTCTTAACTTTCACAGCGCTAATGTCAGCACCCAGACCTACTTGCCCCAGTTGTAGTTCTCAACACACTGTCAGAAATGGCAGAATTTATAATAAAAAGCCTAAATATCAGTGTCAGGATTGTAAAAGACAGTTTGTAGAACTCCCAACTAAGAAAAGTATTGACCAAGAAACTCTTGAGCTAATTGATAGGCTATTACTTGATTCAATTTCTCTGGCTGGGATTGCTCGCTCTACTCAAGTCTCAGAAACTTGGCTCCAAGGATATGTCAATGACAAATATGCTCATGTTCCCCAACAAATACAGGTTTCAGCAAAACCAAAGGGGAAATTAACCCTTGAATGTGATGAAGCTTGGTCATTTGTAGACAATAAGGGGAACAAGCAATGGATAAGGCTAGCAATGGATAGAAAGACTAGAGAAATTGTTGGAGTTTACGTCGGTGATCGCAGCTCTAAAGCAGCTTTAGGGTTATGGAAATCTTTGCCACTAGTTTATCCGAGAGTTTTCGGGGGGAAGCTTCCCCCCGAAACACTCGATGCCAGTGTGCTATTTGTTATACAGATTTTTGGGTAGCTTATGAAAATGTTATTACCCAAAAACGTCATCGGTCAGTAGGCAAAGAAAGTGGTAAGACTAATCATATTGAACGCTTTAACAACGCAATGTGTCAAAGGATTTCTCGTCTAGTTAGAGCAACTCTATCTTTTTCAAAAAAGTTAGA
>CAXTNZ010000383.1:0-4665 GCA_964245695.1 uncultured bacterium
CTTCCCCACTCCTCCACTCCCCCCCTCCTCCCAAGTGGCTGATTGGCTTTTCTGACATCACCGCCCTATTGTGGAGCCTGGAAAAAACAGGAATTTCCGGCGTTCATGCGCCCCTGCTAACAACTTTAGCTTCGGAGCCAGATTGGTCAATTCAACGATTGTTCGATTGGGTGGAAGGTCGCCCTATCGCCCCTCTGAAAGGTTCTGGGTGGGGTGGGGGTGTGAAGAGTGGAATTTTACTACCAGCTAATCTGACGGTAGCGACTCATCTTTTAAGTACGCCATTCCAACCAAATTTGGATAATGTGATTCTGGCGTTTGAAGACGTGACAGAAGCTCCTTACCGCATTGATAGAATGCTGACACAATGGCGGATGAGTGGTGCTTTGTCAAAAGTCTGTGGAATTGCATTGGGTAGCTTTAGCAATTGTGAAGCGCCACCTGATGTTCCCAGCTTGAGTGTAGAAGAAGTGTTGCGCGATCGCTTGGGCGATTTAAATATTCCGGTTGTCTCCAACTTACCCTTCGGTCACGAAGCACCTAACGCCGCGCTACCAGTTGGAGTATTGGCAACTTTGGATGCAGCTCAAGGTATTTTGAGTATAGGAGCATCGGTAACAGATTAAGATTACGGAAACAAGTTCAAACGAATCCATAGTTGTCGCGCCATCATCTGTGGCTGACTGTTCATCTCCAAACAATCAACAGTTATTCTTCCTTCTTCAGTTGTACCCACAATCATCGCAGATGCGGTATCTACTTGGAAATGATTATCCCATTGGTCTTGTCTTGGATGGAAAAAACGAACTTCGATATTCGAGTCAGGATCTATTCCACTAACACGATTTCCTTTACGCAGATTACACTCTTGGACAAGCAAGAGCTAAATTAAATTCAGAATTTGCGCCTTGTCTACTAATTGGTATGATATGCTCGACTTCAAATGGAAAGTTAAACACAAGTTCAGGAGCATGACAATACTCACAGCGGTGGTTAGCCCGGTCTGCAACCAACGTGTAGTAAGGGTTCATTAACTTGCTGGTTCCATTAAAGATGCTGTTCGGGCTGTAGCAGCATTCAGTTCAGCTTCGACAAGATTATCTAACTCAGTTTGCAGTTTTTTCGAGAGTGACTGTCCTTCATCGCGTGCTTTCCGCCATAAATCCATTAGCTCAGATAAACGTTTTTGCTGCTCGACACTGAAGAACTGGTCAGGATGAAAGCTTTGAAGCAAAAGTAAAGCACTAAATTCAGTTTCACCTAATTGAGCAGTTAAAGCATCTAAGGCTTGACCCGCAGTTTTCCCAATAGATTGCTTGTCTCCTGCAATGGCACGATAAGACTTCTCACCGCTAGCATCAAATATAGGTAATATTGCTACTTTTGTCATGTTCTGGCTTCAAAGTCGCTTGTTTATCAATTGTATATTGTGTTTGGAGCGCATAAAGTGCGTAGACGTGATCGCGGTGAGACAGCGCATTAAACCAAATCGCTTTAAGCAATGTTTTGCCAACGATATCCGTTCCACTACCCAAAATAAAAGGTTATTTGCTGCTGCTCAATTTAGCCGTTAGGCTGCTTCAAAGGCGCAGAGTAAGTAGAAAGAGGAAACAGAGAGTATAAGTAATTTAAGAGTGGGAAGAAAGTAATTCTTCTTTCCCCCCATCCCTCATCCTCTTCCTCTTCAGATTTCTCCCAAACCCAACCTATCCAATACAAAAGCGTAGTCAAAAGCTAATTCTTTTAAGCTTTCATAACGCCCAGATGCGCCACCATGTCCGGCGCTCATGTTGGTTTTGAGCAAGAGAACATTGTTATCTGTCTTTAGTTCCCGTAGTTTTGCTGTCCATTTAGCTGGTTCCCAATATTTAACGCGAGAATCATTTAAGCCGGCGGTAATCAGCATATCTGGGTAATCTTTCGCTTCTACGTTATCGTAGGGCGAGTAAGATTTCATGTAGTCGTAATAAACTTTGTCGTTGGGATTACCCCATTCTTCCCATTCCATCGCTGAAAGGGGCAGGGAAGTATCTAAGATAGTAGTTACTACGTCTACAAATGGCACATCGGCAACTACTACTTTAAAAAGGTCGGGACGCATATTAATTACTGCTCCCATTAATAAACCGCCTGCACTACC
Source organism: uncultured bacterium (assembly GCA_964245695.1). Lineage (GTDB taxonomy): Bacteria > Cyanobacteriota > Cyanobacteriia > Cyanobacteriales > Nostocaceae > Hassallia. Next base: position 2,141 of record CAXTNZ010000383.1, read on the forward strand.
CCCGGAAATTGCAAGGGCGTCGCTTGCTGTCCACCCCTGGGAAATCAAATATTCCGCACAAGCGATAAAATCTGTGAAAGTGTTTTTTTTCTGCAAAAATTTACCATCTTCATACCACTTACGCCCCATTTCTTCGCCACCACGAATATGAGCGATCGCATACACCACCCCACGATCTAGTAGCGCCAGTCGAGTTGATGAAAACGTCACCGGGTAAGAATAACCGTAAGAGCCGTATCCTGTAAGAAACAAGGGATTTTTACCATTTTTTTTAATTCCTTGTTTATAAACGATGGATATGGGAATTTGTGTTCCATCTTTAGCTGTAGCCATTAGCCACTCACTTTTATACTGGCTTTTTTCATAGCCACCGAGAACTTCCGTTTCTTTTTTCAACTCACGCTGATTTGTTTCCATGTTGTAATCGAAGACAGATAGCGGTGTGATTAAAGAGGTGTAATTGAAGCGCAAGATACTAGTGTTAAATTCCGGGTTGTTTCCTTCAGACAAGGTGTATGTTGGCTCTGGAAAAGTAATATTATTTTCCCGACTTGTAGATAAGTTTTGCACTCTTGCAGTTTGCAACCCCGCCTTTCTTTCATAAATTACCAAATGATTGGTAAATAGGCTCACCCCTGATAGCATCACGTCTTCTCGATGGGGAATTACAGTCTGCCAATTCTCTTTATTCGGCGTTGCTACCGGAGTTTTCACCAGTTTAAAGTTGGTGGCTTCGTCATTAGTAACGATGTAAAAGTAATCGCTGTGATGTTCAACATCGTATTCCATCCCTGTAGTTCGTGGGTGGATAACCTGAAAATCACTGCTGGCATTATTTGCATCTAAATAGTGAATTTCTGTGGTGATGCTGCTTTCAAGAACCATCAATATATATGCTTGACTTCGAGTTTTATCAACATATAGATTGTAAATCTCATCTTTTTCGTGATAAATTAGAACATCTTCAGTTATTGGTGTTCCTAAAGTATGTCTAAATAGTTTATAAGGACGATTTGCCGCATCAATTTTCGTGTAGAATACTGTTTGGTTATCGTTAGCCCACGTCAAAGAAAAATAAGTTTCAGGGATAGTTTCCGAATCTAATTGAAATGTATTCAGATTGAGAAAGAAAAGAGTATATTGTTCAGAACCGCTGGTATCAACTGAATAAGCTAATATTTGATGATTTGGGCTAACTTGAAATACACCAAGACTGAAAAAATCATGCCCTTTGGCAAGTTCATTTTGGTCTAGTAGCACTTCTTCAGGCGCGTCGAGACTGCCTTTTTTGCGACAGTGTATCGGGTAAGCTTTTCCTTCTTCGGTGCGTGAATAATAATAATAGTCATCTTTGCGGAATGGTACTGACAAGTCGGTTTCTTTGATCCGCGCCAGCATTTCATCGTAAAGCTTGGTTTGCAAAGCTTCCGTATGTTGCATCATCGCTTCAGTGTAAGCATTTTCCGCTTCCAGATAGGCGATAACTTTTGGATTATCGCGATCGCGTAGCCAAAAGTAATCATCAACTCGTTGATCGCCATGCAACTCCAAAACTTGCGGTTGTTTGTCAGCCAACGGTGGGTTGACAGTATTTTGTAAACGTTTATCTTTATTCATAGTTTTTCACCTTGACTTCGATGTGCAGCGATTACACCCCTAGTTATGATGAACTAGAAATTTTTGTGGTGTGGCGTGAGTTTCTTTTCAACCTACACAATCCAATGGCTGGGATAACTCCCAGAATCACCGCAGTAAATCCTTGTCCACTTAAATACAATATCTGAGTCCGGTTTGCCTCTGGAATAAAATCTTGGATAAGAGAAAGCAACCAAATTAAAATACTGATGAAGAAAAATGAAATTGAGGGCAGAAAAGTCCACCACCAAGCACCTGCTGTGTAGCGACGCAGCACCAGCAATTGGCAAAACCCCAGCCAAATCCCAGAAAGAATGTACAAAAATGTTGACAAAATACCCAAAATAACCGTTTCATTACCAGAGATTAAATTTGATGATGCAGCGATCGCACTAATGTAGCCAATCCAGGCTCTAGAAACGCCATTGGCAATCAGCCAACCTAAACTGGTAGCAAGCATCCACAACGAACCGGATAGATATTGGCGAAGGACGAGCGCTTGATCTGCGCCAAAGATGAAGGCAAAAATTAAATTACTGCTGATGGTTCTACCCAAGCCATACAACTTAAGCTGCTGTAGGAAAATGCTTGGTGGTATCGTTTCCACAATAATTTTTTCTAAGGCTAAGCTGGCAATTCCACCCACAACCCATCCCAACAGGGTAAACAGAGTAAATTGGACAAAGAACCTCTTTCGCTGCGATCGAGGTATCAAAAGCCTTTGCGCCTGGAAATAGCTTTGAGTAGAGGTAAAATTAGAAGAGTGGTTAGAGTCAGTTTGCTTATCAAGACTTAATCAGGGAATTGGCCATTGGGCTTTGGGCATGGGGCATTGGGTATTGGGAATTGGGCTTTGGGCTTTGGGCGGGGTTTCCCCGCCCCTACAGAAC
>CAXTNZ010000384.1:0-4646 GCA_964245695.1 uncultured bacterium
GTCCGAGTGGGAGAGTGGGGCAGATATTTAGCAAAAAATTCTCCTTGTCTCCTTGTCCCCCCCTCTCTTTATCCCCTCCTCCTCTTCTCAACTTGCTTGAAGTTGCAGGGATGGGTAGTCGGTGTAGCCATGCTCACCGCTTGCATAGAAGGTGCGGACATCAGGTTCGTTTAAAGCAGCGTTTTTAGTAAAGCGTTCGGGTAAGTCTGGATTGGCGATGAACAGCTTACCAAAGGAAACGAGATCGGCATTGCCACTTGTAAGAATAGCATTGCCCTTTTCTTTGTCGTAGCTGCCGTTAGCGATAAGAGTCCCTTTGTAAATTGGGCGGAAATAGGAAATGACAGGATTGAGGACATCACGAGTGGCTAAATCCTGCTCATTCGGTTCCATCAAGTGGACATAAGCAAGATTGAAATCGTTCAGCGCGTGGATGACATAGCTGAAGGTGGCGGCTGGATTCGAGTCGGATATCCCATAAAAGGTGTTGCTGGGTGAAAGTTTGATACCAACGCGATCGCCACCCCACACACTCGTTACGGCTTCAACCACTTCCAGCAGAAATCTAGCTCGATTTTCCACTCTTACACCATACTCGTCTGTGCGCTGATTCGAGCCATCCTGGAGAAACTGGTCAATCAGGTAGCCAAAAGCACCATGAAGTTCCACGCCATCAAATCCCGCCCTCATCGCATTTTCTGCACCAGAGCGAAACTGGGCGACAATTTCCGGAATTTCATGTAATTCTAAAGCGCGAGGAGTTTCTAACTCGACTTTACCAGCTGGCGTGTGCAGCGTTCCTGTAGCAGCGATCGCACTCGGTGCAACCGGCAATTCTCCATTCAGCAAAGAAGGATGACTAATCCGCCCGCAGTGCCAAAGTTGCAGGAAAATCCGTCCACCTTTTGCATGAACAGCTTCTGTAACTTGTTTCCAGCCTTCAATTTGCTCAGATGAGTAAATACCAGGACAGTTCATATACCCATTACTCAGCGGGGAAACCATCGTACACTCGGTAACGATTAACCCAGCTGTTGCACGTTGAGCATAGTATGTTGCCATTATCGGTTGTGGAATCGAATCAATCGCCCGCAGACGAGTCATCGGTGCCATAACCATGCGGTTGGGAAGGGTGTAAGAACCGAGTTTGACGGGTGAAAACAAATCGATCGCTGCATTCATTAATTTATTCTCCATGTCTGAGTTTGAGGAATTGAAGACTTATAGCGGCTCTCGATTGGATAAAATACATTTAAGAATGATAGAACCACAGATAAACCACTCTTATTTACACAGATAATATATGTACCTGACTCAACTGAAAACCGCTATAGCTTGTAGTCAGCGCTGACTCGTCCTCTAGTCAAGGTTTCCAACCTACAAGCAAATTCGGATAAGCTTTTGGTGTGGGGAAGATTTTCTGGAAACTAGTTTGACGTTCCGATGGTTTTTCGTTGGCGATGTTCCATAAAGTTTCGTAGAAAAAGAAGGATACACCAGCAAATTGGCGATCGCGTACACTCTGCACTTGTGTCTGAATCTGTTGCATAGGTGTCTTTTTGCCTTTCAACCCAGATAATATACCGATACTCACGGGAATATGACTGCGTGCTACTTTCACTTCTGGGTACTCTAATTCACTGATAAACACACGCGGATCGTCTCGATATATTTGCAAAACCAATTCTTCAATTAGTCCTAGGCGTTCCCACTTCTGCCAATCTGCTAAAAAGAAGTCGTAGGAGAAGCGCTGCGGATTAGGCGCAACGGAAACGACGCAATTCTTTTTCGTTGCTTTAATGGCTGTGAATACCCGCTTCATATAGTCGGTGATTTTGTTCGCTCTCCAACTCACCCATTCTGGATCTTTAAAGTTTGTCGGCGGAGCTTTTCCATTATGTTCTTTTTTATATAGCGCAACTGTATAGGCATCGTATCCCAATTCTGATGGTAAACCGAAATGGTCATCAAATTGAATGCCATCGATGTTATAGTTTTTGACGATTTCGACAACTAAATCTTGGATGAATTGTTGTACTTCTGGGTGAAAGGGATTCAGCCAAACGCGATCAAGTATGCCTTCTTTCCAAATTTTGCTACCATCAGCGCGAGTAGTCAGCCATTGGGGACGACGTTTGGCTAATTGAGAATCAGCTGGCGCCATGAAGCCAAATTCAAACCAGGGAATGACTGTTAAGCCTTTTTGGTGTCCCACATCGACAACTTCTTTGAGCATATCTCGTTGTTGCAGTCCGGGTGTGGGATCAAGCGATCGCCCGATAACTGTTTGGGCTACTTTGCTGGGATATAATGTCCAGCCCCAATTCCAAACTGTCGGATATACGGTGTTGAAGTTTAATTCGTCTAGGCGTTGCAAGGCTTTTGCAAGGCGATCGCGCTCAAACAATACATCGCTATCAATATTTGTTAACCACACCCCCCGCAACTCAGATTGCAAACTGCGAGGAGTACTTTGAGCATTCAAGGGAAAAGATAGCATCACCGCCGCCACCATACTCAAGGCTACCATCCCAGAGAAGAACGCCCGCTGTTTACTCTGGCGACGCTTCCACGACATAACAAACCTCATCAACCGCTTGACAAACCTATTCATCATCTACTTTCGGCAATATAAAAGAACTCTTACAAAACTCTCCATAAGCTTCTCACCCATTTTCGGAGAAATGCTTGACACCCTCCTTATTTTGATGGGTGGGGTAATATTTTTGCTATCACACCAAACCATGACTTGGCTAGCTGATACGCGCGTTGCGTTCTCGCCTGCCAACAACCTACTTAAACTGAACCAAACTTCATTACCACCCAATTTTGTCTGCGTAAATGTGGGGTGTTGCACCACAGCCTCAATAATTACACTATGAGTATAATTGTCGGTTGTAAGTTACAAAAATGTCATCAAAATTACCCACGTACTACCTGCGACTACGGTTTGCTAAGTAATTTTCCTGATGATATCAAAATATTATTAAATTAAATTCAGGTTTTTCAATGATAAGTTTAGTTAATTCCCAAAACAGCACTGTAAACTCCACAGCAGCTATTCAGAGGCTAGCAAGGGCGATTATGATGTCTGATGGGCAGTTTTCACTAGTGTTGGCGTGCTGTAACTCTATCAAAAGGCAGCAGGAAATACTAAGTTGGTTAAAAGAATTTTCATCAGCCGATATCCAAGAAATCCTGCTCCCATCTTCTGCTAAAACACTTTATACAACCCTCTCAACTACACTTGACGCTAGTGAACCCGAAGCTTTGATAGTAAGGGGTTTAGAATCTGTAGTTGAAATTAATCAACTCCTCATCTCTACCAATCTCATGCGAAATGAGTTCAGGAAACGGTTTCAGTTTCCCTTGGTACTGTGGGTAAATGATGAAATTCTGCGTAAGTTAGTCTGGCTAGCACCTGATTTGAAAGACTGGGCAGCTAGTACTATTAGATTTGATGTGCCGAACAATCACTCTGTTGATCCGACAGCGCTTTCTTGCTGATACCGTTTTGAATTGTCGATTAGCTTAAGTAGAAAGGCTTCGGTGATTTATTAGTAGCCGAAATCACCCATCCAGGTTACTCAATTGGGTGATGTTATTTGGCAAATATAAATTTACTGTATAAATTAAGGAACAAAAAGTAACTATATCGGTGTCTATTTTCACATCTGCCCCAGAAAACAGCCGTTAAGTTAGTCCCAATTACTTCTGTTGTGGGATAAGTTGTGGGATAATATACTTTTTTGTTTTTAGTCGCTAATCATGAGTTCTTTATCATTTGACTAGTGGCTAATGACTAATGGCTAATTACTACTTACTATTTACTAACCACTTATTTGGCAATTTAGCTATGAAAACCATCCTAAAAATTTATCTTACCACAAATCAAGCGCGAATTTTCACTGCTTTGGTTTTAACTGGCATTTTGTCTATTGGTAGCAGTTTTACACTTATCAAGAATGCCAGCGCCGCCCCTGCAAACCTAATGCCTGAAAGCGCAAATGAATTTATTAAAGAAAATATTAGAACAAATAACTTGCCGCGTCGAGTAGCTAGTGCGGTGCGGCGAGATGCATCTCGTAGAACGCAAATTTCGCTCAAAGAACTGGAAATTGTAGAGTCCAATCCACGGACTTGGAATAATGGTTGCTTGGGACTATCTCAACCAGCTGAAGTCTGCACTCAAGCCTTAGTTCCTGGTTGGCGGGTTGTGGTGTCTGACGGTAAACAAAACTGGATTTATCACACCAATAGCAACGGGCGTTTATTACGCATAGCTTCTGCTGAAACTCCCACAGGGAACCTACCAGCAAAATTACCAGAATCACTCAAAAATGCTGTTTTTCAAGCTGCATCCCGACGTTTAAATGTGCCAATTTCTCAGCTAAATATCGTTCAGGCTAAGCCACAAACTTGGAACAATGGCTGTTTGGATATTTTTAATTCTGATGAAGTCTGTAGCGCCGCTCTAGTGCCTGGTTGGCGGGTGGTTGTCGGCGCAGTTGACCAAACTTTGGTTTATCATACCAATGCATCTGGTTCGGTACTCAGGCTAAATGAAAAGGCTAGCGAAATCGCTGACAACGATACACTTACGCCTGTGTCGATTCCCGCAAGTGAGTTACCACCGCCTTTGAATG
>CAXTNZ010000385.1:0-4585 GCA_964245695.1 uncultured bacterium
ATCTAAAATCTAAAATTGCATCCGCGTTCATCTGCACGGCAGGTGCAACAAGAGCGGCTCGCCGCCCAACGCACTGCCTCGTTTATCTGCGGTTCAAAATCCTTTCATCCAAAATCCAGATGATTCCTATTAGTGATAACATTTATACCCGTAGAAAGCCAATTATTAATTACTGGCTGATTGGCATTAACATTGCCCTATTCTTATGGGAATTAAAATTAGAACTGACTGGTGAATTAGGCTTTTTTATCAACAATTGGGGCGTGATTCCGGCACAAATTAGTGAGGCTGCTGCACAAGCACTAGCTGGCAACCCAGCCGCTTGGATAATAGCAGTGCTGCGTTCAACTTCACTGCTAGTGGGGATGTTTCTGCACGGCAGTTTTAGTCAAATATTGGGCAATATGCTATTTCTATGGGTTTTTGGTAAGACCGTAGAAAATATTCTCGGAACTAGACGCTATCTAGGATTTTACCTGGCTTCTGGGATGCTGACTGGGGTAGTGCAAATTCTAGCCCAACCGAGTTTGAGTGTACCATTGATTGGAGCGAATGGAGCGATCGCATCTATTTTAGGAGCATATTTGGTAAAGTTTCCCAAAGCCAAAATTGATTCAGTTTTGCCGCTACTAATTGTCTATATCCCAGTTAAACTACCAGCCTTTTTCTATCTATTTTGGTGGGAGGCTCAACAACTTTTTTACGGCATCGGTAGTTTAAACATTCCCACTAGCATTAATCAACCTAGCATTGCCTATTGGGTGCATGGTGTAGGATTGCTTATTGGTGCAGCTTACATGAGATTTGTGCAACGACGTTGAGCGAGGGTTTGTTGGCAGAAAAAAAGCCTCCCGATCGCGAGAGGCTAGAAAAAGTTAGCAAAGACAACTTGTCAATTTACGCCATCATCACAGCGAGCGCTCCGCCAATTGCCGCGAAAATCGCAGATACAGTTGCCGTCGCAAACAGCCACCAAGCCGCCTCAGCAGCAGCTTTGCGGGTTTCCTCTGCTTGCCGTTGTGCTTGACGCTTCACATCTTCCAAGCGTCGCTGCGCTTCTTGCTGGATGCGTTCAGCGCGTTGTAGCACAGTGTTACGCGCCCCTTCAATTTGGTCGATGATTCGGTTAGCGTCTTCCTCAGAGATATCCTCACGAGAACTCATAATCGCTACCAAGGTGTCGCGGTTGAAAGAAGATAGGCGATCGCGCATCGCTTCAAATCCCGCTTGCGGATCGTCAAACATCTTGCGAACATCCCGCTTGATGCCATCATAGTTCAATTCCGGGCGCTCCAAGGAATTGAGGTAGTTGCGAATGCTGCCAAAAACACCATCCACCACATTCTGAATCTGGCGTTGGATACCCCGCACTTGTTCAACAAACTGCTCGCGCACCGATATCATATTATCGGCAATTTGTGCAGCTTCTTCATCGGTAATATCTTCGCGAATTTTCAGCAAAGCGATGATCGTCGAGCGGTCAAAATGGGAAAGCCGTTCAGTTAAACTTTCCATACCCACTCGCGGATCGTGCAACAACAACTGCAAGTCGCGTTTGATACCTTCTGGATTTAGTTCTTCCTTTCCAGTTTGCCGCAGATACTCTTGCAAATAAGCTTGGAAAGTTTCCACTCTTTGCTGAGTTCTGGTAGCTAAACGACGCGGCGCACGCACAATGTCGCGAATCGACGTTTGTACCGAATCGATTACCTGATTGACTTGATCTTCGCTCAAGTCTTGACGTTGGCTCAGTAGTTTCACTAGGGTATCTCTGTCCAACTGCGACAAGCGCCGCCGCAGTGCCATAGCTCCCTCTGTTGGGTTTTGAAACAGTCGATTTAAATCCCGCTGAATACCTTCGGGGTTGAGTTCTTGTTTGCCAGTGTTCCGGAGATAATCGGCGATCGTCGTCGTCACCGAGTCGTATTGCTCCTTGGCTTTATCTGCTAGAGCTTGTGGTGCTTGGCGAATGCTGTTCCAAGACTGGTCAACAGCATCAATGGCTTGATTAACTTGGTCTTCGCTCAAATCTTGCCGCTGACTCAACAGCTGCACCACGGTATCGCGGTCAAAGCGAGACAACCGCGCCCGAATTGAAGAAATTCCCGCTTGCGGATCGTCCAAAAGCTTTTTCAAATCTGAGCGGATCGCATCCGGATTCAGTTCCGCTTTACCAGTGTTACGCAGATATGACTCCAAATTCAACCACAGCGTTTCTGCTTGATATTTTGCTTGCTCTGCCAGTCCTTTGGACTCGATCAAAGCTTGATCGCGCTGATTTTCCAACTGATCGAGAATTCTGTCTGCTTCCTCTGGCTGAATATCATTGCGTTCCAGCAGTATCTCCCGCATCTCCTGGCGGTCAAATTGAGACAAGCGCCGAGACAGCGTTTCATAATCCGCGTCTGAGTCTTCCAGCAGTGGTTTGAAATTCTGCTGAATCGCTTCAGGGGTCAAATCCGCTTTCGGTGTCACCAGCAGATAACTTTCAACTCGGCGTTGCAAGTCTTGTACTATTTCCTTCTCTTCTTCTGCGGTGACTTCAATCAGCACGTCTTGGCGAATAGCTTCGAGCTGATCTGTAATGCGCTGAATTTCTCTTTGGGTAAGCAGACCGCGTTGTTGGAGAATAATTACAAAATCTTGCTTTGAAAGTCGCTCTAACTCCCGCCGTACTGTTCCAGGATCGGCGGCTGCATCGTAAATAACATCGCGAAATTCTGCGGCGATTTTTTCTCGACTTAGTTGCCAATTAAAAGTATTGAGCAGGTAATTTTCCACATCAGCACGAATGGGACTGTAAGCCTGCTTTGGTGTGGGGAGTCCTAGTTGATCTGCTTTATCGGTTACTTTGTCTTTGGCGCTGGAAAGCGCACCTAAGATTTTTTCCACATCCAAGTCTGGCAAATCTGCCCGTCCCATCACAATTCCGGTCAGCGCAGAAATTCCCTGTTGCAATGTCCGTTGAATTGGACCTGGGGTAGCTTCTTGGGTTGCTTTTTGGTCAGCTTCCTTAGAAGCACGCATTTCTGCCATTAACTGATCCACTTTGCGGTTCAGTTCATCTGTCTTGGTTTGTCCTGGCTGGACAGATTTGAGATAGTCCATCAACTCACCCATGCGGTCTTGGGCGGGTTGTTTTTGACTGACAACCTGTTGCCAAACGCCATGTAAGGTGTCCGCAAGGCGGTTAATATCTCGTTTTGAGAGGTCGGTGCGATCGCTAACTAAATTAACAAACTTTTCGCGGTCGATGTTACGCAGATCGGGAGTGCCGGCGATCGCTTTTAATTGCGGATCGTTCAACAACTTTTCAAACTCACCCCGAATCTTCGATAAATCTAGTTCTGGGGGACGCACCATTTCTAAGTAATCTTCAATATTGTCTCGGATAGTACTTGGGTCAATTGCACTTCCTATTTCTCGGCGCACAGCGGCTGCTGCTGCTTCAGCGGTGGCTACGACTTGATTACTTACAGCTTTTGCCCCCAGTGCAGCGGTAGCTGTCCCCATAATCGCCTGAAAGCCAGACGTTGCTGTGTTTACTACTGAGCCAACTAAGGAACCTACCGTTGTCGAACTCACCCACACCAACAGTAAAAAGTACGCACCCCAAATCACCAACCCTAAAATCGCCCCCAATCCCGGACTCAATAGCAGGAGGCTCAATTTCACTGCTAGGAAAGTGGCGATTAATAAGGCGATCGTTACTGTGACTAACGTCCAAATCCCCACCGCCGTGCCAATTTTGCGAATTGTGCCGCCTATACTGTCATGGCTTTGTGAGTTGGAATCTGAGTCTGATTGATGCCCCAGGTATGTAATACCAGCGGCGACTGAGAGGTTTGTTAATACTAATTGAATAGCAAAAGCTAGAATCACGCCGGCAATCAAAGCGACAAAAAAGCGCGGTCCGGCAAAAGCAACAGATGCCTGTGCTGGCGTGATTGTTGACGTGTTTACTGGAACCTGTGCCACCCAAAATAGGGGCTTAAACAGTCCCAGCATTATTTCTGTACTCTGAAACATCATATTTCCTTCTTAATCGCTTAATTCAGCAGGGATTTATAGATTACGTGAGCAGAAATGGGAGCATCTGTTACAATACCCAACTCGTGTAGATCTCACAATCAGGGAAGCTAGCCATTTATGGCATCTCTCCCTGGTTGGAAGTTATCCTACCACACAAGATAGAATTTTGGCGATCGCCCACTAGTAATCGGCATTTATTTTGACACTAGATAACTTCACAAACCTTACTCAGCTTGACATTCTATTTTTTTATTTTTAATTGCCTATTTACAGACAATTTATTGGTTTAAATCTACTCTTGTTATAGCTTCGTAACATTTATTTACAATTTTTATTTTTATCACCCTCTGAAGGGGGATTTATCCGTGCAAAACAATTCTTAAACATTGTACCCACAGACAGAAAGCATATTAGTTATATCTAGCTACATTAAAGTTAACAAGCAAAAAGTTCAGGACACAAAAATGAAAGCACGCTCTTCTACTGATTTACCACCAATTGCTACTGAATATAACGGTGTAGACCGTAACGCTTTCTTATTTGGCTTTAATCC
>CAXTNZ010000386.1:0-4552 GCA_964245695.1 uncultured bacterium
CTCCCCCACTCCCCCCGTCCGTGGTGTCGCCCTAGATATGAACCAAGCGCGTCTGGCAATTCGCCAAGTGCCAGATCGTCCGGGGATGGCGGCGAAGCTGTTTGGACTATTGGCGCAGCACAACATAAGTGTGGACATGATTATCCAATCTCAGCGCTGTCGGGTAATTGATGGTGTTCCCAGACGGGATATAGCCTTCACTGTCGCCCGGATGGATGGGGAAGCGGCAAAGAAAATGTTGCAACAAGCAGCAGAAGAATTTGGCTGGGGTGAAATTGTTTTAGATAGTGCGATCGCCAAAGTGAGTATTGTTGGTGCAGGTATGGTGGGACAACCAGGAGTTGCCGCTAAAATGTTTGAGGCGATCGCTCAACACAAAATCAACATTCAAATGATTGCTACCTCAGAAATCAAAATTAGCTGTGTTGTGGATCAAGAACAAGGCGTTAAGGCTTTGCAAGTCATCCATACAGCCTTTGAGCTTGCTGGTAGCGAGAAATTCGTAGTGCCGGCGTAATTCCAGCAGGAGCAGATGAGTAGACTTCTTGCATTCATTCCAAAGAAAAGAATAATTAACCGCAGATGTAGACGCGTTCGCGCAGCGTCTCCGACAGGAGAAGCGGCTTGCCGCAGGCTACGCAGATAAACGCAGATAAAACCGACTTATACAAGAAGTCTAGTGATGTTCCAGACCCCGTTATTTGCGGCTAGTCGTCGCTATCCCAACACCAGCACCGACCAGCATCAAACCAGCACCCCGGTTAGTGACTTGAGCAAATCGTGGACTCGTTGCCAAATAAGTTGCTTGTCCAGCCAGGATACCATAACTAACCAGAACCAAGAACTCGATGAGCATGGTGGTCATTGCCAAAGTTGTGACTTGCGGCGCAATCGGTGTCATTGGATTGATAAACTGGGGAATCAAAGCAGTGAAAAATAGCAAGGCTTTGGGATTAGCAGCCTGTAGCACAAAGCCATTTAAAAACAGTCGGCTGTTGCTACTGCGAGTATCTTCAGCCGGGTTAACTGACACAACTGATGATTTGCTAAAAAAAGTTTTCAGTCCTAACCAAATTAGGTAAGCAGATCCAATCCACTTGATGGCGAAGAATACGTTATAGGAAGTTAGTAAGAGCGCTCCCAGACTCGTTGCTGAAAAAAGAAAATAGCAAGCGTTGGCAGCCAATATGCCGAAACTTGACCAAACAGATTTCAAAGCCCCACGACTCAAAGCTTGGGACAACACCAGCAAAACCGCTGGTCCAGGTGTAAGAGAAAGTGCTGTTGTGGTCAAGGCAAAAACGCTCCAAGTCTCCCAAGTCATCATTTTTCCTATGTCGCAACCATTAATTTCTTTTAATTTCTTTAATGATAAAGTATACACGCATTCAGTTTGCCTGAACGTTTCACCTGTGCGCTCCAATTAAAAAACCGTGGCGGCTGAGGGCTTACCACGGTGGGAAAATCTGTTTAATTATCTAAGTAGCTCAACCTAAAAAAACATTCATTGATGGTGCGTTACGCGATCGCTAACACACCCTACACAGGTTTTATGTTTTATTTAGTTGACTTACTTAATTTCCAGTACTACACCTAATTAATCGCGGCTATTAAGGGAAATTAGCAACCGCAAGATGAAGACGAACAAATTGATGTAGGTAAGATACATCGACAAAGCCGCAGGCAAATATTGCTCATCGCTGTACGTGCGCGGCAAGATGTAAAAATCAACTACAGATGCCCCAACAAATAAAAACACTCCCAAACCGGAAATGGCAATTTCTAACCAATTTGGGCTGTAAACACCGAACAGCGACAACGCGAATTGGGCTAGGCAAACCACAACTAAGGCAATGACACCTAGATTGATAGTTTTTGTCAAAGCCATGCCGTCAGAGTCAGAAAGATTTGAACCAACTTGACGGGCAGCAATAAAAGTGATACCACAACCAAGGGCAGCTATACCGATTCCTTGAATGCCAACGCCTTGGGTTTTCAAAGCGAGATACACCAAGCCACTGAGGGTGTAACCCGACAAGAGGCTGTAAGTGGCTAGCAGGGGCAGTGCAACGCTTTTGTTGCCCTTTTCAGCAACGTTTTGGGCAACAAAGAAGAGAATTAATTCCAGGATGACTGCACCAATTACGGTGGGCATGAACAGTCCGGGGTTGGTACGGATAACTCCTAGACCGCCGTAAGCAGCCAGTGCCGTTAACACCAGTCCACCACCAACGTAGGGTAGGGCGTTGGCAATTACATTTGGACCAATGAGGGCTTGATTTTTAGCCTCACGGAAAGCGTTACGAAAATTGCTGGTATTGCTCATATTTCACAACTGATTTTTAAGAGAAACAGTCCTGTTTATTTCTATTTTGAACCATATCTTCAGAGCTATGCCATTTAATAAATGGCGGGATTCCTCACTTGATTTAAATGCAGTAAAACTTGCTGGAAACAGATAATGCCGCAAAAATATGCGTATAAATACTGATATGTGGAGTGAGACCCCTCATAAGTTCAGTAGAACGACGATGGTTTATTCAGCCTCGTCTAAGGAAAATAATGACAGATTTGATGAAAATTTACGCAACTCCATTTTTTTTAGAAAAAGGAGTTACTAGAAAGGAATTTATATGGCAGCAAGTCAGCCCTCTCTGCGGTCTGATGGTATGGAGTTATTGCACTTATACCACCAGAATCCTTCTATTAAACTTCGTAATCAACTTGTACAGTTGCATACTGGCTTAGTGCGGAAGATGGCTCATAAATTCAGCCATCAATGTAGTGAACCTTATGAGGATTTAGAACAAATCGGTTATTTTGGTTTAATCAGGGCAATTGAGCGATTTGATCCCAGTCAAGGATATGCTTTTAGTTCCTTTGCTGTGCCCTACATTCGCGGTGAGATGCTGCACTTTTTGCGCGATCGCAGTACTTTATTAAAGATACCCCGTCGTTGGCAAGAACTCTACAATGAAGGGCAAAAGATTCGTAAGGAATTAGCCGTCTCTTTGGGTCGTCCTCCTAAAGATTCGGAAATTGCCAACATACTTCAAGTATCTACACAAGAATGGCAAGAAACTAAGTTAGCTGCTCAAAATCGGCTGCCTTTGAGTTTAGATGCTACCGCAGTTCACTATGTTGATTGCCAAATAACCTTGGGTGAAGCGCTTCCCTGTCCGCGTTCTACCGCTTTCCAGCAAGAAGAAGAAGAACGCCAACAACTCCAAGGGGCAATAAATATGTTAGAAGAAAAGCCCCGCATGGCAGTTGAATTGGTGTTTTTGAAGGAACTTTCTCGCAAAGACGCTGCGAAGAAAATTGGCACCAGTCCCATGACAGTAACGCGATATCTACAAAAGGGAGTTCAAGATTTAATGTGTTTCTTACAGCCAGCAGTAGCAACTGGATCTTAGTCATTAGTCAAAAGTCCAAAGTTCAAAGTCCAAAGTCTAAAGTCCAAAGTCTAAAGTCCAAAGTTTATTGACTATTAACTATTGACTATTGACTATTGACCATTAACTATTGACCATTGACCATTGACTAATTATCTAGATTTTAAATCTGCGATCGCTCCTCTTGTCATAGCAGCAATGGCTTTATCAGTCGCTTTCGGCAAATGATAATATTTACCTCCTGAAGTATGAGCTAATTCCTTCGCAAAGCCAGTGGAAACAAACTTACTTTCAGTATCAATCATCAATAACTGCATCCCTAAAGCACGCATTCTGGCGGCAATTTCTAATAATTCCGCTTTGATATCTGGCTTTTCTCCCGGTTCTTGAGGTTCCCCTAAAGAACGAGACAACGGAATATTCCCGCGTCCATCGGTTATCGCTACAATTACAACTTGCCCAATATCTCCACTCATTTGAGCATTCAACCCAACGCGCACAGCTTGGCTTAAACCATGCGCTAGCGGTGAACCACCACCACAAGGTAATCTTTCTAGGCGGTTACGTGCTAAGGCAATAGAGCGGGTTGGAGGCAATAATACCTCAGCTTGTTCCCCCCGGAAGGGAATCAACGCCACTTGATCCCGGTTTTGATAAGCTTCTGTTAAAAGTTGCATTACCGCACCTTTGGCTGACTGCATCCGGTTCAGCGCCATTGAGCCAGAAGCATCCACTACAAATATTACCAACGCCCCGGCTTTGCGTACCAAACGCTTAGAACGAATATCTGCCTGTTCGACAAATACCCGCTTTTGGGGATTTTGGATTTTGGATTTTGGATTTTGGATTTCTCCCCCACACCACGCTTCCCCCACTCCCTGGCTCCTACGTCGTGCTTTTTGATACGGGGCAGCGGCTCTCAGGGTGGCATCTACGGCGATGCGTCGCACTTTTCCTTTGGGTATCATCGGCTTAATGTAGCGTCCCCGGTCTTCAGATAGAATTAAGCTGCGACTGCCAGATTTACCCATGCGCTGCGCCATTTGAGCAAAATAAAGCACACTAGGGTCAAGAATTACACCTTCGGGATCAAAGATAAATTCTTCGGGAATGCTAGGTGGTTCTTGTTCTTCTTGATTTTCTTCCTGTTCCTCTTC
>CAXTNZ010000387.1:0-4445 GCA_964245695.1 uncultured bacterium
AGTGGGGAGAGTGGGGGAAGATGGGGAAAAAATGACCAATAAACCTCTTGCATAAGTCAATAATTGTCTGTTTTCATCTGCGTTTATCTGCGTGCATCTGCGGTTAATTATTTATTTTTTGGCAATGAATGCAAGAAGTCCAATGACTAATGACTCATTCTGCGATGCGTTTCAAATCCTCTAGAACTGCGGCTGCTGATTGATAGCGATCGCTAAAATGATATCGCACCATCTTATCTAAAATCGTTGCCAATTCTTCGCTGACTTTCGCCCATCGACGCCACATTACGTTACCTGTTTGCGGATCTGGCGGTAGTTCCTGGGGTGGCACTCCTGTTAGTGCTTGAATAGCAATCATCCCTAAGGCGTAAATATCACTGCTCAAGCGGGGATGACCGGCAAATTGTTCTGGTGGTGCATAACCTCGCGTTCCAATTGCTACTGTAGCTAATTCTGTTTCTTCGCTGGTTGGTGGTTGCATCAATTTGACTGCACCAAAATCAATCAGCACTAAGCGATTATCTATTTCTGACCTAATAATATTACTCGGTTTGATATCCCGATGAATCACACGATGCTGATGAACAAATGCCATAACTTCTAAAACTTCTTTCAGCATTTCTATGACAAAACTTTCGTTCTGCACACGTTTAACAGGTGGTAATTCCTCACTCAGAGTATGTCCGGAAATGTATTGTTCGACTAAATAAAATTCTTTATTATCTTCAAAATAGGCAAGTAGTTCGGGAATTTGATGATGTTCGCCCAAAGCTTCTAATATTTCTGCTTCGGTCTTAAATAACCTTCTCGCCACTTCCAAAAATCTTGTATCTCGACGTGTCGGCATTAACTGTTTAACTACACAATTAGGATTACCCGGTCGCTGAGTATCTTCTGCTATGTAAATGCAACCAAATCCACCAGAAGTTAGGACTTTGATGATTTTGTAGCGTCCACTTAAGAGAAGGTCGCCAGTTCTTTTTTCGGGTAAATTAATTGTGGCAGAAGTGTTAATATGTTTGTCTTGAATTACCGTTTCTTGTAACAAGACATTCAACTGCGCGATCGCCTCTTCTTGTTTCTCAACTTCGAGAATAATCAGCTTAGTTTTCTGCTGAGTCTGATATGTAGTGTAAGCCATGACACTCACACCACTAATTACCAAAGCTAAAGCTGATGGAATCAGCGGTATCCAGCCAGCTTGCAAAAATAGCACATAACACAATCCCACCAAGCTACTGAGGGTTATTACTCCCACTACCGCCAACCCTAAAGGATGTCGCAGATGCCATGCTACCACAGCGCCCACCAAAGAAGCGCCCCACACGCAAACATATTCAGCCCATTCAGGTAAGTACCAAATTAACGGTTCTCCATCCAGCACCGCATCCATAATCTGACTGGCAATCTGTGCATGAATATACACAGAGGGCATTCTCGGTGGTTGGTTTGGCAAAGCGCTGTAAGGCGTGTAGAAGCCTTTCTCGATAGTGGTAGCGGTGGTACCAATGATTACCAAACGGTCTTTGACCAAGTTGGGATTTACTTTATCGGTAAGAACATCTGTGAGAGTTACTTTCTCCGCAAGGCGATCAAGATGGCGGTAATTTAGCATTATCTGGTGTCCCGCCGCATCCAGATGTTCATAGCTGCCAGAATTGGATCTTAAAGTTGGGAAAAAAGTTTTACCTAGTTGGAAATCATATTTATTAACGAAATTTAGCTTTATACCTTGTTTTTCTAAATAACTAATTGCAAGTAAGGCAGCAAACGATATAGTAGTTGTACATTTCTTGTCGTCTGAGTGGGCAAACAATAAACTGCGACGGACAATGTTATCAGCGTCGTCAGATATGAAATCGTTAAAGCCTACCCTGTCTTCAGAGACACTCTGCGGTGGTGGAATTTCCGGGTTGTCCAAACTGCTAAATCCGCAGACAGCGATGATATTATTCTGGCGCAAAAGACGTGCCAACTGTTTATGACCGGGTTCCACTGGCAAATCGCGGTAAATATTTAAGCCGATGATGCGTGGTTGATAAGACTCTAGTTTGTCTAAAAGTTGATTAATTGTCGCATCAGACAGCGGCCATTTTTCCCGTTCAATGTCTGCTTCAGTGATTGTAACTAACAAAATACGCCGATGTCTCACGACAAGCCGCTCCGCGTCTACGCTTGCTTTTATAGGACGCGATCGCAACATCTGATCATAAACTCTTAACTCCCACGGCTGCAACCATTTCAGTTCCCGAATTCCAGCAATAAAGACAGTGACTCCCAAACTAGTAATAAGAATAGTTTGCAACCAGCTTTTGTTCGAGGCTGTGTCACGAACAGAAGACGCAATTCGCGAAGCTTCTCCAAAAATGCCTGCTTGTTCCAGGTTTCCCCGAAAATGTGTGGCTTGCAACTTCGAGGAACGCCTGTTTTTTGCCAACGCGGCACGGAATTTTTGTAACAGTCCAATCATGACGGCGTTGGGGTAGTAGCCCGATAATGGTAGACGTTGCAGACTGGATTCAAGTCTAATTCAACCAAGCTCTATTTAATGTAACAATTTAATTGCTGCACACAAACGCTCGCAAGGGATGGCTGTCACGTCCCTTAACCATTCACTCTTGATGCAATACACTTCAGTTAGTAGTGTTCAGTCCTCGAAGAACTGACAAACCCCCTTTACAAGAAGGGTAAAGTAAGTTCTTCGAGGAGCGAAAACCCGCCCTAGAAAAGTCAGTGTGCGTCCTTACCCGGCTAGAAGTTGGGCTTGAGGATGAGAACCCTTACTATTTGAATTCAGAACAATTTCAACTTCAAATTGCTCAATTTGTTGCTTTAGCCATTCAGAAAACAAGTCTGAGAGAATTTTGGCGTGCAGCATCTCATCTAATTGTGGTTGAATGATTTCCTCAACTAAAATCAAATTCACTCCTTTAGAGGTAACAATTGGGTTGAGAATCTGGGGGGGAGTGGCTGCAAATACAGCGGCAGAAATTTCTGGCTTTAAATCTCTACGACTTTGCATTCCTTGATATCCGCCACAGCGGCGAAGTTCAGTTTCTTGTATGTATTGATGAGCAACTTCATGGAAACTAATTTCACCTGCTTGAATTGCACAAAAGAGTTTTATTGCTAGGTCTTCGTCATCCAAGACCACTTCATACATAACCACTTGAGCATAATCCAACTGATGTTCAACAAAAAAGGATTCAACTTTATCGGCAAACAAATGTTCGCTCAACTTTGAGGAAATGACAGTATTATAAACCAATTCTTGAAAATCATCTAAAGAGAGACTATGTTTTTGTAGCCACTCCCAAGTAGTATCAGCACTAGTCAGATTGCTCATTAACCTCAACCTGTCCGCTGCCTGTTGAAGTTCTTCCGGCTCCACTTTAATACCTAGTTCTTGTGCTGCACTCGCAATAATCTTACGAGTCAGAATACTCTCAACAACAGCAGGAATTTTGCTGGAGAGCTTGATTTGATGGAGAATTTCCTCAGAAGTAATAGTGAGAAATTCCGATTCAAATTTGCTAATAGTCATGAACATTACAAGAAACTAGTACAACACGGCGTAAATAAACCACCCATTCCAAATCAATGAAACGCTTACGTTGTATTAATGCGTGAATTTTGAATTTTGAATTTTGAATTCCGCCTTGCGGTACTAGGCGTGAGGAAGATGAGGGCAGTGCATTGTGGAGGGTAGCCGCATAAGCGGGTTTGCCCTGAGTGTACAAACTGCCCTGTGACAAATCTTGAATTTTAATGCTGGAATCCTGGGTAATTTCAGTTACCTTCTCTATGTTGTCTTTCGGTCGCGTGGAAAGCCCCATTTCCTTGAGCAGACGGTTGATGTGGCAACTGCTAACGTTAATTTCCAATTCTTTCGCCAGATGCTTTGCTAACCATTGCGCTGTCCAGTGTTGAAATCCATAGCCGTACTCACGCGGACTGTGGCTGACGAGTTGTTTCAAGCGATCGCAATATTGCTGATTCACAGTTTTGGGGCGTCCGATTGTGCGATCGTTCCAACAATGAGCCATTCCTGTCTTTGCGATGACAATCCAGTAGCGTGCAGTCTCTTGAGAACACCCCAAAGCTTGACAGATTTGTGTCTGAGATTGACCCTGATCTGCCAGCAGCATAATTTCAATGCGACGGCGATATTCCGGACGTAAGTCGGCTTCTAGACTCTTCAGCAGCAGCTTGTGCTGAAAAGGCGTTAAGTAAAGACCGTGATTCTCCACAGCAATTCCTCTTTGTAAAACTGGTAATGCGGGGTTTGAAGTTCATCCGGATACTCCGCAGCGAACCTCTGCTTACTTCTCGACTCAAAAATCCAAGAATTATGCAAATAGTTACAAAACTTAACACTAATTCAGGCGATCGCTTTGGAATGTGGCTTTTCAGGCGGTGGTGCTGTGACCAAACCAAGGCAGGGG
>CAXTNZ010000388.1:0-4243 GCA_964245695.1 uncultured bacterium
CTCCCCCACTCCCCCCAACATGCAAATCCGTCGCCTTCATCCTAACCGAGCTATTGATGTATCTGTATTGCGCTTTCAATCCGCCATTTTTGATGCAGCACCTAACAACATCTTGGAGGAAATTGTCTGGCAAAAAGAGATAGAAGTTGAGCAAATGCGCGAAAAGCTGCCTTTAAGCGAATTGCAGCGCCAAGCCCTCAGCTCACCGCCAACCCGCGATTTTGTCGCCGCTTTGCAGCAAGGTAAGACAAAGCCAGCGTTGATTGCGGAAGTCAAAAAAGCTTCTCCCAGCAAAGGAGTTTTACGAGAAGATTTTGATCCAGTAGCGATCGCACTACAATATCAGCGAGGCGGTGCTAGTTGTCTTTCTGTACTCACAGATGTAAAGTTCTTTCAAGGTAGCTTTGACAACTTAGCCGCCATTCGCGCCGCAGTTGACTTGCCTTTACTGTGCAAGGATTTTATCATCTATCCTTACCAGATGTTTTTAGCGCGTGTTAAAGGTGCTGATGCGGTCTTGTTAATTGCCGCTATACTTAGTGATCAAGATTTGCAATACTTTGTTAAAATTGCCAAATCCCTAAAAATGGCAGCTTTAATTGAAGTCCATACTTTAGCAGAACTTGACCGCGTGTTAGCCTTAGATAATGTCTTTTTAATCGGAATCAATAATCGCAACTTGGAAACTTTCTCTGTTGACTTGCAAACTACTTGTCAACTGCTGGAGGCACGACTTAGCCAATTGCAAGAACGGAACATCGTAGTTGTAAGCGAGTCAGGATTACATAATCCAGATGATTTGAGTTTAGTGGCGACAGCAGGTGCATCTGCGGTACTCATCGGCGAATCTTTGGTAAAAGAAGCAGATATAGAATTAGCGATCGCCCGTATATTGCCGAGGAGTTTGTGAAATAAATAGTACATTATTCTACAATAAAGATTGCCCAACTGCAATCTTTGTCTGCTTCGCTATCGCCAATTTCTTTGGCAAATCTTCATCGTCTACAAAATATAGGCTTTAACCAAATAGTTGTTACCTATGTAAAAATTCATTTATCAACGAAAAATCTTTGACTAATACAAAATCTCAAATCCTATATATCAAATTAAGTTTATGGAGCCAATTCCTCTGCCTTCACCTGTTCACTACGAACTTGTACTGCAACTTTTAGAAAGACAAACGATGTCAGCCGTCAGTCAAAATCCGGATTTGCGGCATCAGGTGAATCAGCTAATTATTACACTCCGTAAAGCTGCTGTCCAACAAAAACACCTGGAAGAAATTTGCCAATTTTCCTCGATGGAAGTTGACCACCGTTGGTCAATCAACCATGTTAATTCTGGGAAAGCTGTAGCCCCTGATTGATAAAAATCACAATTCTTTACCCTCCAAAACCCACGTTCGTGGCAACATATATAATGAGCAATTGTGTTAATCATCATTGGTCAGTTGGGCTTTGTGAGCGCTCGCCATATCCTCAGCTAGCTACATAGCATCCGTGAAAGTTATCCCTTCTAAATTAGGTCATGAAAACTTGACTTACTTGATCAGATGTAGCGGCTGCAACTGAAGTGTTTAGTCAGTGCTGAGTGCTTAGATTAAAAATATGTACTTATAACTAAATCAAAAGAGCGAGTTAATGATTCAACTCGCTCTTTTGATTGTGGATGTAAATAAGTAGAAAACCGTGCAGTCAATTTCTCTATCTATCAGCCTTTGCAAAAGGCATTGATTTGGCATATGTCGATTCTCCTCAATGAACTAATCATAACTATGCCGTCTCCAGCCAATCATAAATTTGTTCTAACTGTTCTAGAGTAACCAACCCATATTGCCAAAGAATCATCGGTAAAGGACCAGGATCTTGCTCCCGGTGACGAAGAGCAACCGCCAGCGAAGCTGTAGAAATTGCTAAATCGTCTTGTAAAAAGCGAATAAGTCGAGAATATGTTGATGATGCCACTTGTATCTCACCTCCTTGAGTAGAGTGTATTATCATACATGAATCCAATGTTTTTAGTAACCTGTAGCCAGTATTTCATCTGTTACTGCACTGTTGCCTAATTAACACACCAGCACAGTTTCTTTGGTGTTCCTCTACGAGAAGACTCTCTTAAAGGTATCTGGAAAATATAAATTTTAGCGCCTCTTGGTTACTTAATTCTCAAGCAGCACTTTGAGCAGATGAAATTGGTTTAATCCTTGTTTACATTACTGGTGCGCGTTAATTACACCTGTAGTAATAAAGATTCCATAATTAATACTCCCTGATTGACGACTCTTTACACGTACGCCAAAAGAAATATTTTTTGCCATCAAATATTAAAATGGCGATCGCGCCTTGGAGACTGATCGGCTTCAGAAGATTAACATTATACAAGATATTAGCATCAAAAGTAACTTTTTTACTAGAGCATATGATACTTTTTTTACAAAAAATTCATAGTTTAGATTTTGCCTGTCTGCATAATTAGTTTTACTTAAAGCTCTATCTCCGGCTATTCCCGGAGTTGAGGAATTCAATTTTAACACGATCGCTCACTTTCAAACCCAATTCAGCGGCGCGTCCAGATCGCAGTTCAATCACCATGTCGATTAGTGTTCTAGGACCGTAACCACGACAAGGATCGGCAGTACAGGGAGGTACATCAGCTGCAATAAACTGCACTACCCCCTTCCGCATAAAGACCATATCTAGTGGTATAAGTGTATTCTTCATCCAGAAATTGACTGGTTGCGGCGAAGGAAACTGAAACAGCATTCCCCTGTCATCAGGCAAAGCCTTGCGATACATCAAGCCTATCTCTTGCTCTTGTGGTGTCCGCGCCACCTCCAAATTAATCTTTGTGCCATTAGGAACAATAGCAACACCAGAAATTGGTAGTGTTTGACCGGAAGGTGCTGACGCTTGAGTTACAGAACCCGAAGTAGTGCTGGGAGGTTTTGCTGGTGTTGGGTCAGAACAGCCAATAAGCAAAACACTTACCAGCATCGGTAGCAAAATTAGCCAACGAATCATATAATTTTTAGTCATTAGTCATTAGTCATGAGCCATGAGCCATTAGTTCCCTTGTCCACGGACACATTCCCAAGGCGGAACCGCAGTCGCTACAACGCTGGGAACTTCCCGAAGATGGCAGCAAAGGCGTACCGGTGCTCCAACAAATCTGTCTGGGCAAGGAACTGTCCTCCCCTTGTCTATCCATCTTCCCATCTCCCCATCTCCCCCTCCTCTTCTATGATTCTCGTAAGACGTATCCTACACCCCCCACCGTTTGAATAAGGCGCTTTTGACCTTCTTCTTCGATTTTCAGGCGCAAGTAGCGAATATACACTTCAATTACATTCGACTCGCCCATAAAATCGTAACCCCAAACATTTTCGAGAATTTGTTCGCGGGTTAATACCTCACGGGGATGTTCCATTAAGAACTTTAAAAGCTCAAATTCCTTCATTGTCAAATCAATCGCCCGTCCATTGTGTATGGCGCGACGGGTTGCTATATCTAAAATTAGATCGCCAAACCGTAACTGTTCTGTAGTATCAACATCTGGTTTTAAATAAAGGCGAATCAACTTCAAAAAGTCTTCAGAACGGTAAGGCTTGAGGAAGTAATCATCAGCTCCGGCTTCTAGACAAGCTACGCGGTCATCGATTGTATCCCGCGCCATTAAAACTAGCACCGACGATCGCATTCCGGCAGTTCTCAGATTTTTGCACAACGAGAGTCCTGATTCTCCTGTGAGCATCCGGTCTACAACAATTAAAGCAGGTTGGCGATCACGGCAGTATTGGAAACCAATCGTCGCATCATGCGCCACAATCGGTTCGTAGCCTGCTTCTTGCAAATCGCACGATAGCTGATTTGCGAGATTTTCGTCGCCTTCAATCACTAAAACACAGGGGCTGTGAGCAAGCGTCATATCAATTTTCGAGTTTGGATTTGGGATTTGGGATTCAACACGTGTGCTGTAGAACGTCTGTACATAACGTAAAGATGCAATTTACGGGTTTTTGATGATAAAGCAATCCTGATTGGATACTTTGTCTACCATGTTGAACGCACGTTCAAGGATCAGCCATCGAATTCGCCGATGCAATAATTTTAATAACTTATTCCAAATTCCAGGGGACTAGGGACTAGAAACTAGGGACGCTTGGACGCTGGGACGCTTGAAGGAGCGATTATCATAGTGGCTTTGTTTCTTCCCAGTACCCAATCCCCAGTACCCAATCCCCAGT
>CAXTNZ010000389.1:0-4217 GCA_964245695.1 uncultured bacterium
GTCGTCGGGCGTGGGGTCGGGCGTGTCGTCGGGCGTGGCGTTGGGCGTGGCGATACTTCGTCTGGAAAATTGGCTTTTAGGTCTACCTTTTTTTCTACAAACGCCCCACAATAAAAAATGGCAAATTCCCCATATCACACCAATTCCCCTGTACTCTCTGTCTTCTCGATTGAAAAGTTGGCTACATCAAGACTGGGAAACTGGTTTATATAACGCTAACCAACTGCTGGCTTATACTCTGCAATTCATTCCTGTTGTTAAAGCTGTAAATCAGGTTTTGGCTACAACGCCTCCAGAGCAAGTCATTTTTCGCGTAGCCCAGTTAGCTGAAACCCCTTTTGATTGGCAGCTAGTGCGTTTTGCCTCTGCTTCTATAAACGCAGCCCTCAAGTCAGCATTTATCCAAGGTATTTTTTTCTTACCCTCTAGCTGGAAACGAAGACTCCAAGCTCGTTTTGTCACTGACACCCGCTTAGACACCCTCGCCCGTGCTGCTGCGGCTGGTTTCTGGTATTTCCATGAAAAAAAACCAGCCAAAGCTATGAAGGCTTTTGCACAGGTACGTTCTCTTCTTTATGGTGAGGAAATGTTCACCCTTGCCCAAACTCTCACAGCCTTTGATGAAGCTAAGACAGCAGACACCATTGCTACCGTGCAAATTCCTTTATTCCCACAGCAACCGCTGCTGCGTCCAACAACTTGGACAACACTCACATCTCTAAAGTGCGTAGTTGAAAATACCCAACTTGTACAGCGCAGTTCTTCCCGTTTCCTACGTTCTTCAGCCCTTGCCCGCGCTTTAGGGGAACTGAAAACTATTCTAAATAATCAGGAATCTTTGCCCAACGCAGAGCGAGATTTAATTGTCAACATCGCCCAAAATTGGCAAGAAGCACTGCTGAATGTTGCAGGTGAAGTGGGCGAAATTGCCATCACCGAACCTGTAAATAATCCCTACGTTGCCGGGAACCCAGTGCAAGGCAACCTTTTCGTCGGACGGGAAGACGTGATCCGACAGTTAAAAGAACTCTGGGTGACAAATCATCAACTCCAGTCTGTGGTAATCTACGGTCACAGGCGCATGGGCAAAACTTCCATCCTGCGAAACGTCGCTAATTTTGTCAGTGCAAATGTACAGGTAGCCTATGTCAACCTATTAGAAGTGGGAGATGCACCCGAAGGTGTTGCAGAGGTCATGATGGCAATTTGTGATGCCATTTCTGATGCGGTGCAAATTCCACCCCCAAGCAATGATGATTTGTTAAGTCTTCCCTTACCGACTTTTAGAAGATATTTGAAACAGGTAGAGACGCGATTAATGAGCCAGCGCGTTGCGGAGGTTCCCTCCGTTGTAGCGTCTGGCGTCGCGTCTGTGCAAAATCCAAAAGGTTTAATTATCGCTTTAGACGAATTTGAGCAAATCGAGAAACTAATTGAAGCGGGGAAAATACCTAAAGATTTTATGGGATATCTGCGGGGGTTGGCGCACAAAAGCTCTAAAATTGCTTTTGCTTTAGCTGGGTTGCACACATTGGAAGAAATGACAAGCGATTACTTCCAACCTTTTTACGCTAGCGTTATTACTATTCGCGTTGGTTTTATGGAAGCCGGCGCAACAAAGGAGATTTTAGCAAATCCAGCTATTGAGGATTTTCCCCTCGATTATACCCCGGAAGCACTAGATAAAATCTACGACCTCACCCACGGACAACCTTATTTAGTGCAACTCGTGGGTTTTCAGTTAGTTCGTCGCTACAACGACCAAGTTTTTACGATGAGAAACCGACGCAACCCCGTTTTTACAGTCGAGGATGTGGAAGCTGTGATTAGCGATCGCGATTTCTTCAAAAAGGGAAGCGGCTATTTTAATGGTGTTTGGGGTCAAGCGGTGCATGGTGTTGCAGGTCAGCAGGCGATACTCAGGATACTTGCACCTCACCCACAGGGGCTAACTCTAGATGCTTGTAGAGACGCGATATATCACATCTGGTCAGGTATGGACGAGGCTAGTTTGCAAGAAGCATTGAAGACTCTCACCCGCCATGATGTAATTGAAGAAATTGAGGGACGCTGGTGTATTATCGTCGAACTTTTTCGCCGCTGGGTTTTGCAAGCGCATTGTTAGAGGATGTCAGTGAAAGTCACATCCTCTTATAATTTGGTCAGATATTGGTAATTCCTAATTGCCATACTCAGCACTCTTCAAAAGACTCAAGATGCAATTCGCTTCCTTATATCCGATTGTTTACCGAATTCTCAAACCGACGTTTCCCAACTGTCTTTGGTCTGGCGATCCAAATTCTAAAGCGATCGCACTCACGTTTGATGATGGTCCCCATCCCCAATACACACAAGAGCTTTTAGCAGTTTTAGACGGTTACAATATTAAAGCCAGTTTTTTTTGGTTGGGTGTTTGCGTTAACCGTTCACCAGCGATCGCGTCATCAATATGCGATCGCGGTCACTGGATAGGATTGCATAGCTACGATCATCGCTCTTTTCCCATGCTCTCCCCAACCGACCTCCAGCAAAGCTTAGAAAAAACCCAAGCTGCTATCCACAGTGCTTGCAATTTGCAACCGAAACAACTACGTGATGTCCGACCCCCCAACGGTTTATTTACACCTGACACCTTAAAATTACTGCATCAGTGGAATTATCGAGCAGTTATGTGGAGCGTTGTACCAGAAGACTGGGTACGACCGGGAGTCAATACTGTCGTGCAGCGAGTTCTCAAACAAGTACAAAACGGCTCAATGATTGTATTGCATGATGGTGCTTGCGGCGGACAAGATGTTGCCGCAACAGCAAAAATCCTGATTCCCCAACTGCTACAACAAGGCTATGAATTTGTGACAGTTGATACTTTATGGCAGCAAGCCAAAGCTGGATAGTTTTTATCAACTACTTACATCCTTCAGCCATAAAAACCTTCCTCCCCTCGTCTTTCTGCCTATTTTTCTAGTAGATGCAGGTAAATTTACTTAAAAGTTTTTGCTTGTGGTTGAAAGTTGAATGTATAGCAACCGCCAACAGTTAACGCTCAACAGCCCCAGTTTTGTTGGTAGATACAACTGCGCTGACAATTAATACTCTTTTAGAGTAAAATAATAGTATGGCAACAGCATTCTGCCAGGGCAACAGTCTCCCTTAAAGGTTGAATACATCTCGTATACGCACTTCGCAACTGACTGCAAAATGCTAATGTTCAAGCTGACAAGCTTTCCCAACAATAGTTGGGTGGTGCTTATGACGCAAGACAATTAAGAATGAGGAAATTACTTAAGATACGTTGGAGTTGCTTCTAACGACTTTGCGCTTGTGAGCAACTTCATGGTTGGGTGTGCTAGCAGCAGTTGGCTCGTCAGTCCCCAAAAGGTCATGTATCTCGCTTAATAATCTTGGTTGTTTTGCCGAAAGCTCTTCTGGTGATGCACTGACGTACTCAATTAGGTCTTCTACCTGACAGTTCAGAGCTTGGCAAAACCTAATAATTCTTTCAATATGGTCTATTCCAGTTCTGCCACTTTCCCAGTTTTGGATCGTGCTTTCAGTTACGCCGACAAGACGTGATAGCTCAAGCTGGGTCAGCCCTGCTTTGTCACGCAGAAAAGCGATTCTCGGTTTTGCTTTCTGTTTCACAGTTAAAGTACTTGTATCTTAACTTATAGTCGTAGATCCTAGCATCAAAAAAAACTAGCGCCCAGAAAATTCCCAAAAAAAACTTTTGCCCAAACTCTTGACACCCCTAAGAACTTTGGTTAAAGATATTTAATATAAGGTTTACCTCTCTGATGAGAGGTAGTACACAGAGGGCAGATGAAGCGCAAACATTGACTTTTCCAAAAAATTTCCCAGAAATCCGAAATGTTGCGACTTGAATTTGAAGCTTCTAATATAACTCGACAGAGAAAAAACCCTGAAAGCTTGACAAATTTTAAGTACATATACTGAATTAAGCTACAGGATTTTTGAGGGAGTTTGAACCAACTTCTACAAGACACAACTATTAAGGTCTAAAAATATTATGTTGAAGAATTTTGCTTTCGGTATCTTAGCAGCGGCTTTAGCTGTCGCTCCTGGTGCAGCATTCGCCGAGCAATCTCAAAGCAACGTACAAGTAACCGAGCAAGATGGTGCAGCCATCGATGGTAGCACCAATGCTCAAAGCTCCACCAGCACCAACGTCCAAGAGCAAATTCAACGCGCCAATCAAA
>CAXTNZ010000390.1:0-4204 GCA_964245695.1 uncultured bacterium
AGTCAAAACCCAAGCTGCAAAACTTTGCGCTTTTGTTGGGCTGGGGGCATGGGGCAGGGGGCATTGGGCGGGGAGAAGAGCGCCCCTACTGATTTCCCAATTTATTCAACGCCTCATCAGTAACCCGACAAATTCGCCAATCATCTAAAATAGAGGCTCCCATGCGACGGTAGAATGCGATCGCTGACTCGTTCCAATCCAAAACACTCCACTCTAACCGCCCGCAATTCCTTTGTACAGCTATTTGGGCTAATTTGGTCAAAAGTGCTTTAGCAATACCTTGTCGCCGATATTCAGGTAAAACAAACAAATCTTCTAGATAAATTCCTGGCTTGGTGAGAAACGTTGAATAATTATGAAAAAATAGGGCAAAGCCAACAGCTTGCCCCGCAGATTCCGCTAAAATCGCTTCAATATATCTAGTTGAACCAAATAAATGCTCTTTTAATGCTTGAGCATTACCAGTGACGGCATGAGATAATTTTTCGTAATCTGCCAGCGCCTGAATTAAGTCAAACAGCACGCTGCAATCGTCTGGTTCAGCAAACCGCAAAATTAAATCGCTACGCGAAGTCATTAATAATTAGTCCTTAGTCATTAATCATTAGTCCATAGTGAATAGTCTATAATTAATAGTCCAAGGGTTTTTCACCTTTGACAAATGACTAATGACTAAAGTTAATATTCATTAGTTAATAGTCCAAGGGTTTTTCACCTTTGACAAATGACTAATGACTAATGACTAATGACAAATTATACCAACCAACCTTTTAAGCGTTTGGCTATGTGGGGACGGCGCAATTTCCGCATCGCTTTGCTTTGAATTTGTCGCACTCGCTCGCGGGAAAGATTGAACATATTGCCGACTTCTTCCAAGGTACAGGGTTCGCTGGTAGTCAAACCATACCGCAGAGAAATCACGTCTTTTTCCCGTGGTGTCAACACGTCGCCCAAGACTTCCCAAATCTCCTGGCGCATCATGTTTTCGTTCATTTTTGCTTCGGGAGATTGATTATCTTCGTCTTCTAGCAAATCCATCAGTTCCGTGTCTTCTTCTTTACCGACGCGGTGGTTGAGGGAAAGTGCTTGACGGCGTAGTTGTTGCAGTTGGCGTAGTTGTGGCAAAGGTATTTCTAAAGCTTCTGCCATTTCCGCTTCTGTGGGATTGCGGCAGAGTTTTTGTTTTAGTTCCCGTTGCGCTTTTTTAAGTTTGTTAAGTTTTTCAACTATATGGATAGGTAAGCGAATTGTTCGCGCATCGTTAGCGATCGCCCGCGTAATCGCTTGTCTAATCCACCAATAGGCATAGGTAGAAAATTTATATCCTTTATCTGGATCGAATTTTTCTGTAGCGCGATTTAATCCCATTGCTCCTTCCTGGATTAAATCTAGGAAAGGTACTCCGCGATTGAGATATCGCTTAGCAATTGATACTACCAATCGTAGGTTTGAGCGAATCATTTTCCGCTTCGCTACCCTACCTTGATATAAGCGACTTTCTAATTGCCTTTCTGTGATTCCTAGTTCGGAAGCCACATTTTCCTTACTAGCTTGCTCACCGAGTTTTTCACTTAAGGAAGCTTGTAATTCCCGCATTTCCTCTAGAAATCGCACTCGCCGCGCTAACTCCACCTCTTCATCGGCTTTGAGCAAAGGATAACGCGCCATTTCTTTAAAAAACGCGCCCACAGCATCATCATGCTCGGTTTTATTGTATCCCGAAGGTCGCGCTGCCGCCATTTGATCCCCATCGCGTTCATCTGTTTCCAGATTTTCGGCGATCGCGGAATATTCATCTGCCACTGCTTCTAAACTTTCGAGTGGTACTTCACTCTCAGCAGCATTTTCTAGAATTTCGATTGTTCCCAATTCAGCAATATTCATAGTTTCCTTTAGGGATTGTTGCTTTGTTTGGTACATAATTTAATGACAGCTGCTTTCTCTTGAGGCTTGGTAGTTTTCCCTAAGGGACAAATGCACCTGTTTAATAGCAAATTATAGGTTTCTGCTAATGTCTCATTAGGAGTGATAGTCAGTCTGTATATTTCATTTCATACTTCCTGTTAAATACAACTCCTAATGAATACTGGCATTTGCACTTTAAAATCTCTGGTTAGACTCCCTACACATATATATTCCTCATTTTTTTCTGGTTCAGCAAATCTGTCAAACGCCTCTCAAACTTTCTCAACCTTAACAAATATAAATATTTTCAGTAATCATCCTTAAATCTTAAATTTTCATATATTTTTCTATTTATTTTTATTTCTTCTACCTTATGATTGGTCGAACTGATTAAAATCCTCTTTCTGGGATTATGCATCAAAAGATAAATTTCTGCATAACATACCAATTTGCTACTGTAAACTTGGGCAATATCTCTTTGTATATGAGCATCATAACAGCATCTCATATACTGAAAAGGCTGAATATCTATCGATAGGTGGAAAAGTTCTATGCCCTACTTGGTATATAGAGAAAGCTTTTGGTAGTAAGCGAAGATTGTTTGATTTTTTTTTAGATCAAGCATCAAATATTTATTTCCGCCTTTAGTTTAAATGAATCTAACCAATGAATTACATAAGAGGAAACTTATCAAGTATTATGAGAGAGAAAAGTATTGCGAAATACATTTAATCTTAATAAATACCAAAAGATAGAGTTGACTGAGCAAGGTGAATTCTGACCAACTAGGTGAGGCAAATAACTGTTTATTAATTGAGAAACTATGTATAGTAATGGCGTAAGTTTAACTGCATTGGTAGTTGCTGAACCGGGGAGTTCATACGAGTCGGGCAAAACTGTTGAGCGGTGGATCGAAGTGCTGGTAGACTGCCCAGGAAGCACGGGATTATTTACCTACCGATTGCCACCCCACTTAGAAGTCAAACCAGGAGATATTTTAAGTGTGCCATTTGGAGCACAACAGTTAGGAGCGATCGCCATTCGATTACTAACACAACCAACTACCGATATACCAATAGAAAAAATCCGAGATATAGAAGATGTTATTCATTGCGGCTTTTTCCGAGATAACTACTGGACTTTAATGGAAAGGGTGTCGCAGTATTATTACACACAACTGATTCAGGTGATACGAGTAGCATTACCGCCGGGATTATTGGGGCGATCGCAACGACGTATCCGGCTAGTTTTTCAAAATACAACCGGAGAAGGAGACAATCAGACAAATTCTTCATCTTCCCCAGATCCGGAAGCTTTCCTGTCAAACACTGCGCGGCAAATTTTGGAACTTCTGCTTTCCTCAACCGCCGGAGATTACAGCTTTACCTACCTCCAACAAAAAGTCAAGGGAGCCTATCGAGGAGTACGGGAGTTGTCGCGATGTGGTTTGGTACAAAGCTATTTAGAACCGCCGCGATTAACTCGACCAAAGCTGCAAAAAGCAGTGACACTGGTGGGGAGTACCTTTGATCGTGACTTAACCACTCGCCAACGAGAAATTTTGGAAGTGTTGCGGCGACGCGGCGGCGAGTTATGGCAAACTGAATTATTACAACTTTGTAGTGCGAGTTCTTCTACCCTAAAAACGCTGGAACAAAAGGGTTATATTGTTATTCAAGAACGGGAAATCTTGCGAAGCGAAACTCCTGCAAGTGGGATATTAGCAGAGCAAGCAAAATCACTAACAGATGCTCAATCCCAGGCGTTAGCGACAATTAATCAACTAAATGGATTTGCTCAAGTTTTGTTGCATGGGGTGACAGGTTCCGGAAAAACGGAAGTGTATTTGCAAGCGATCGCACCCCTACTAAATCAAGGCAAATCCGCCCTCGTTTTAGTCCCAGAAATTGGACTCACACCCCAATTAACCGATCGCTTTCGCGCTAGATTTGGTAACCACGTCAGCGTTTATCACAGCGCCCTTTCCGACGGTGAACGTTACGACACCTGGCGACAAATGCTGACAGGAGAACCGCAAGTAGTCATCGGAACCCGAAGTGCAGTTTTTGCACCTTTGCCAAACTTGGGTTTAATCATTCTAGATGAAGAACACGACAGCAGCTTTAAACAAGACTCCCCCATCCCCACCTACCACGCCCGAACCGTCGCCCAATGGCGAGCCGAGTTAGAAAATTGTCCTTTGGTTTTAGGTTCCGCCACCCCTTCGTTAGAAAGTTGGTTAAGTGTCAGGGAAGGGAGACAAGGGGACAAGGAGACAAGAGAGCATAATTCTTTCTCC
>CAXTNZ010000391.1:0-4177 GCA_964245695.1 uncultured bacterium
TAATACAAGCGCTCAAAATAGAAAGTATTAATATTTACTTATTTTAGATATAAATGAGAAGTATTACTGAGGTAAAACTTTAGGAAGCAGAAGCATCTACAGCTTATGGGAGTAGCAAAAATTGCTATTTCATTCTGTGAACAACTGGCGACAGAGTAGCAAGATTGTTGTAGGTTTTATACTGTAAATTCCTAATCCGAAATCGAAAATCTAAAATGAAATGAGCAATCCCCGTGTTTTGTGCTTGGGTGAAGTTTTGTTTGACCTTTTAGCTGATCAATTGGGGCTAAAGCTGGAAGAAGTTAAGTCCTGGACTCCTTATCCAGGGGGGGCACCAGCTAATGTAGCCTGTGCGTTGGTAAAGCTGGGTACACCAGCGGGATTTATTGGCACCTTGGGTGAAGATGAACCAGGGAATGCGCTATTTAAGCTGTTGCAAGACGAACATGTAGATACAACGGGGGTGCAACGCCATCCCACAGCACCAACGCGGCAAGTTTATGTTGTACGTTCCGAATCAGGCGATCGCACTTTTGCTGGTTTTGGCGAATATGATACCTCTGAATTTGCCGATACTCGCCTCAAGGCTTCTGAATTGCCGCACTCGCTATTTCACGAGGCAGATTTTCTGGTTTTGGGGACTTTGGAATTAGCTTATCCGGAAAGTGCAAAGGCAATTCACCGCGCTCTTGACTTAGCAGAACAATACGATCTGAAAATTGTGCTCGATGTCAATTGGCGTCCGGTATTTTGGACTAATCCTGATATCGCGCCAGCAACGATTCAGGAATTATTTAAGCGTGTGGATTTTCTCAAACTTGCACTAGAAGAAGCCGAATGGTTATTTGATACCACAGATGCGGGGGCGATCGCTCACCGTCTTGGTTCAGTTGAGGGGGTATTGGTGACAGATGGGGATAAGGGTTGCGCCTATTGTCTTGGGGAGAACGAAAGCAAATTACCTGCGTTTTCCATCCCCGTTGTTGATACCACTGGTGCGGGCGATAGCTTTTTGGCAGGCTTCGTCCATCAACTGCTAATTCATGGTATTCAAAGCTTGAGTAACCCAGAAACAGCCAAAAAAGTCGTTACCTATGCTAGCGCTGTAGGGGCGTTGACGACACTTAAACCGGGTGCGATCGCTTCTCAACCAACCGCAGCTGAAGTTGAAGCTTTTCTCGCATCTCATCAATAGGAAGTAGCATGAATTGGGATATCAGTTGCGATCGCCTGATATCCCCAATTGGAAAATCCTCGCTGGATTAAGTCATGAAATATCAACTTTACGACTTTCCCAAATCTGCTAATTGCTACAAAGTACGTTTATTGTTGACGCAGTTGGAAATTCCCTTTCAGCGCATCAATATCAATCTTTTGCAGGGAGAAACGCGACTACCAGAATTTTTGCAGAAGAATCCCGCCGGCAAAGTTCCTGTGTTAGAAATCGAACCGGGAGTATTTTTATCAGAAACAGGTGCGATTTTAACTTATCTTGCTGAGGGGACAGAATATTTTCCAAGCGATCGCCTGAAGCGAACACGAGTGTTACAATGGCTATTCTTCGAGCAGTATAGCCTGTCAGCAAACCTTTCCCGCCCCAGGTTTTATATTTCCGTTGCTAAACAACCAGAGAAAGTTGCTCATTTAATAGACTACTGGCAAAATTTAGGTTATCAAGCTTTAGATACGATGGAACAGCATTTAGCAAATCACTCATTTTTTGTGAATGATTGTTACACCATTGCGGATATTGCTTTGTATGCCTATACTCATATAGCTTCAGAAGGTGGTTACGATATGAGCAAATATTCGGCGATTCAAAGTTGGTGTGAACGAGTAAAAGCGCAACCTAATTATATAGCGATTGCCGAGTAATAATTGCATCTCTAAAAAATTTTTTCCTGTTAATATAAATCAAGGACGTAGTTAAGTTTAACCCAAGTATGCAGTCTATTGAACCTTTGACTAATAGCGAAAATCGTGAAGTTTCTGATTTAGAGGAAATGCAGTTTTCCGGTGTCCAGTTTCTCATGAATTTTCTAGGGCAGAAAACTGCTGTGTTAATTGATTTAAAACAACATGGTGAACTCTGGGCTGCTATAGAAAAAGAGACTGATATACCTTTGAGCGTCCAGTTTTTAGTAGATAAACAGGGATATAAAACTGCTGTGCTGCTTGACTTTGAGGAACACGATGAAATTTGGGAGGACATTTATTACAACTTAATTACTAATATAAGGGTTGATGAACCGAAAGTACCACTTGCTGAAGTCAAAAAATCGCTAATTGAACAGGGTAAATTGAGTGACTGATTATCAAGTTGTCTTTTCCCGTTCTGCTCAAAAGGAACTTGAAGCTTTACCCGTTGAGATTATTAGCCGAATTACTCCCAAGATTGAGAATTTAGCAGTTGAACCGCGCCCAGATAATTGTAAAAAGTTGAAGGCACAGGCAAATAACTGGCGGATTAGAATTGGAGATTATCGTGTGATTTACAGTGTTGATGATGATTGCCGTATCGTTGAAATCATCATCATTTGTCATCGCAGCCAAGCGTATAAGTAAATATTCTTATCGAAATCTTAAAACATTTTTGCCTCTTGACAAAATTATTTATCTTGTCTAAATTCCTAAAGATACTCTGATATTTTGCACAATTTTCTCTTGCGACTCGGAAACATCAACCAAAATTGCGTTATATGGCTCTTCAAGGGTATCAAACTGGCTTTTGAGAAGTTTTTCGCTCATGAAATGATTGTGACGCTCTTGTAGGCGTTTTTGAATCAACTCAAACGAACCTTTAAGGTAAACTAACTTAACATATTTAGCATCAATTAAAAGATACTGACGATAACTATCTTTTAGTGCCGAACACGCTAGAACTACATTTTTATTTTCTTCCAGCCAATCTTTTATTGCTTGTTGCATTGCTAGTAACCACGGCATTCTATCTAAATCGTTTAGAGAAATTCCGTGGCGCATTTTCTCAATATTTTCTGATGAATGAAAAGAATCGGCATCTTTAAATTCCCAGTGCAAAGATTTTGCTAGCAGTTGTCCGATAGTAGTTTTACCAGAACCAGAGACACCCATCACCAGAATTATCATAGAAAGCTATTTGAGACAGGTTTTAACAAAAGTGCAGATATCCCGGTTGAGCGAGAAGTTAAGTGTCCAATGCTCCAAACGGTTTAGCATCCTTTTGGTCAAAGATTTCAACAGCATCAGAACGTCGAATCATACGTTTTCCCAGACGCGGAAATTCGGCAATTTCCACATCAAGGTTTTCTCCTCCCATTAAGTAAACTAAGTCTTCGTCACCTGTATTCCTGAGATGATGAGCCACTGAAGGAGTTGGAAATGCCATAAAGTCTCCGATACCAACTTCAAATTCGTCCCCATCAATTTCCGCAATACCGCGACCTGATAAGATATAAATCCATTCTTCCTCGCAGTAGTGGGAATGGTAAACAAAGGATTCCTTCCCAGGAGGGATTTTTGCGAAATTGACCCCGGTACGCTTGAGTCCGAGCGATCGCCCCATATATGTCCCCGATATTTCGGATTTGGGATTCCAGGGGTGCGAAAACGTTTGCATACTGTCGGCAATTTGTTGAGCACGCAAAATAAAAGATTTATTGTCTGTCATATTTTTCACCTAACTATCTGGCATTGCAGTATATTGAGGTAAGCGATCGCTAATTTCAAACCAGGATACTTTGTCAGCAACAAAGATATGAACAGAGGGTTTAATACCAGCATCATCGTCTCAGGTTCCCATCGGGATACGCACATGGTTCGTCTTTGGAAAGACTGATGGAACGTTCGATCCGCAAACTCTACAGAAATTGCGTAAGTTTTTTTCTGATGATTTATAGCTTGTAATTAAATCTTCACCCCGCAACCAACGAAAATTTTCTGCCTTTGCATGACCAAATGTTGCAAATGCTGCACCATGAATTTTTCGACAAATTGAGCAGTGACAATGATTTGCAGCAAATAAATTATCAGATAGTTCGTATTCAATGCCACCGCAAGCACAACTTCCTTTCATATATTACCTCTGTGTGCATATTGATTTTCAGGCGTTGCTGAATTAACATCTCAAATCGCTAATATCAAGTCCGGATAATTAGTTATAGTATCCACGATCAAGAAGCACCCCACCCCTAAATCC
>CAXTNZ010000392.1:0-4146 GCA_964245695.1 uncultured bacterium
AAAAAGCTCATTTTATA
Organism: uncultured bacterium; assembly: GCA_964245695.1. Classification (GTDB taxonomy): domain Bacteria; phylum Cyanobacteriota; class Cyanobacteriia; order Cyanobacteriales; family Nostocaceae; genus Hassallia. The sequence goes on from CAXTNZ010000392.1 coordinate 18, forward strand.
TTCTTTTATAACGAAAAAAACTATTTCGGAGATGTCTATTCTCAAAAAAGGATGAAAAATGGGAACCCTTGTGATTTTGTTTAGTCCACATCGGCTGTAAAATCTTGCATTCATTCCCAAAAAATGAAGAATTAACCGCAGATGTAGACGCGTTGGCGTTCGCGAGTGCGTGTCGCAGACAAGCCTCTCGAACGCGAGTGCGTCTTTGAAGGAGAAGAGAAGCGGCTTGCCGCAGGCTACGCAGATAAACGCGGATGAAACTCACTAATGTAAGAAGTCTATTCTCAAGGAAGGATGAAAGTAGACTTTCAAGCTAGGTCTAATAGCTAATGTAGTCAATAGTCAATAGTTACTTTCAACTTTAGACTATTGACTATTAACTTAATGCATCACCGATTAAAATCTTACGCCAAATTGCCCATTGAATCCTCGAACAGAGTTGTAACCTGCACCGACAAAAATATTATCAGTAGCGCCTACCTGAACTCCTCCGGAAACGGCAACACCTTTATCTGCTGAATACAATCCTACTCCCACATAAGGTGAAACTACTGGCAAAGGAATGAATTTTAGTACATCTACACCAGTAGAGCCGTCAGGACCAAATCCCAACTCAGCCCCAAAATTCAAAGCTCTCGCTCCTACAGAATAAGTTACATCACCATCTTTGCCACCGACAGAAGCCCACCCTTGTGGCACAATTTGCGCTGATGCCCGACCTGGGGCAACTAAAGCGAATAAACTGAGGGATGTAATTAATGTTTTAGCAATAATCGCTGTTTTCACGTTCTTCTCCTACATTACCTGCCAAATTTCAACGGTTTTGTCAAAATTACCACTAAGTGCAGGTTTATCAACCAACCCATATTGTGACGAATTTCACATCCCCTGAGTGCCCAAAAAAAATTACAGCGGTTTTCAATTGAATGTACGACACTCGAACCTCACCCCCATCCCCTCTCCTTACGCTCGTAGAGGGGAGCAGTCAACGGCGGGGTGAGGTGTATACTATTTACATGAAAATCGCTGTAACTCAGTTCTACGATTTGCGGATAGCAATTGATACTTATCTGCGGTTGTTAAAGCATACAAGATAACCGTTCTTCATTTAAGGGCAAGAAGTGGTGTTTTTCGTAAAAACGACGTGCCTTGCTATTGTGTAGATGAACGCTGGTATCAATACGCCGAATATTTAACAAACATAGTTCTTCCTTCAGAGAAGTAATCAGCGTGGAACCAACTCCTTGGTTATGCATAGTTGTTACAACAAACACATCATCAAGTTTTGCCACAACTGCCCCTATAGAAGTAGAGATGGCAAAGCAAACCACGCAAATACCAACTGGTTTGTCGCCATCATAAGCCATCCACACAAATCCAAGCTCTGGGCGTTGCAAAAACAGTTCTAGGGCACTTTGTAAAGCAACGCTACCACCGTCACCGTAAGTACCGCTACTGTCAATATAATACTTGTCTTTTCTGAGGAATTCACTGAGCAAAGCAAAGGCATCACTCAGCGATTTCCTTGTCATTTTGCTGCACTCAATCATATTTACTTCAAAATTGCCGCGCCCATTCATCACGCCAGCGTTCAACCACTACTTTGGTTTGGCTAAAAAACTCTACTGCGTGGTTGCTTTGCCCATGCAAATCACCAAAAAAGCTTTCTTTCCAGCCGCTAAAGGGGAAAAATGCCATTGGTGCAGCGACACCAATATTGATACCAATATTACCAGCTTCGGCTTCGTAGCGGAACTTACGAGCTGCTGCGCCACTAGTAGTAAATAAACAAGCCATATTGCCGTATTGACCGCTGTTGACTAAGGCGATCGCATCATCAATACTTTTGACATGAATTAAACTCAACACCGGACCAAAAATCTCTGTTTTGGCGATTTCACCAGATGGATCGACATTTTGCAAAATCGTCGGACGTATAAAATTGCCTTTTTCGTAGCCCGTAATATTCGGACTTCGCCCATCTACCAACAGCGTTGCACCTTCGTTTTCCCCTTGGTGAATTAAATTTTCAATCCGCGTTTTACTGCGGTTATCAATTACGGGTCCCATTTCTACATTTTGGTCTAAACCATTACCTACAATGCGGTTTTTTGCAGTTTCCGCGATCGCTTCTGTAAATGTATGACGCGCTTCTCCCACAGTCACCGCTATTGAAGCCGCTAAACAACGTTGTCCCGCACAACCAAAAGCACTATCAGCGGCGATACGCGTAGTCATTTGCATATCTGCATCGGGTAAGACAATAATCGGATTTTTCGCGCCACCTTGACATTGCATACGTTTGCCATTTGCCGCGCCCCGACTATATATATACTTAGCTACTGGTGTAGAACCAACAAAACTAATCGCTCTAATTTTAGGGTGATCCAGAATTGCATCTACAGCTTCCTTCCCACCGTTGATTAAGTTGATTACACCTTTGGGCAAATTAGTTTGTTCTAGCAGCTTAAAGACTTTTTGCATCGTCAAGGGAACCTTTTCTGAGGGCTTGACAATGTAAGTATTACCGCAGGCGATCGCATAGGGCAAAAACCAAAATGGAATCATCCCCGGAAAATTGAAAGGGCAAATTACCGCTGCAACTCCCAACGGTTGCCGAATCATCATCTCATCAATGCCCCTAGCAATATCCTCTAAATTCGTTCCCTGCATCATCATCGGGATACCGCAGGCGACTTCTACATTTTCAATCGCACGGCGCATCTCACCCTTCGACTCAGCCAAAGTTTTACCACATTCCAAAGTAATGGTGCGGGCTAAATCCTCAAAATGTTCTTCTAGCAGGTTCTTGAGTTTAAATAAATACTGCACGCGTTCCGGTGGTGGAGTGCGTCGCCATGTCACAAAAGCTTCCGCCGCAGCTTCCGCAGCTTGATTCACCTCAGATGCTAGTGACAGAGGGACTTTAGCCAGTACCTCTGCTGTAGCTGGGTTGATAACTTCTAAATATTCTGTAGCAGTAGATGCACACCACTGTCCGTTGATGTAATTATGTAACATCTTATTTTTTGGCATCAGGGGAATATTATAGATTTTATAAGGCGATCGCTCTTTTATTAGTTGAGTGGAACAAAGTACAGCCAAAGCTAGCAAACTTCGCGCCCTTCTCTTCTCCTGTCAAAGACGCTTCGCGAACGAGACGGCTGACGCCGAACGTGTCTTCGTGGTTAAATAATTTTTTAACGAACCGCACTCCTACGCAAAGGAATAAACATAAAGAAAGTGCGATCGCTCTTCTTTTTTGTCCAAATTCCCCTAAATAATATCACTAGAAAATATAGTTTTTTATATTACTTTATCTACTGAAGCTTATGACTATTAGCGTCAGCAGATTTGATATAAGAGGTGTAAAAGTATAAACCAAATTAATCATTCGTTTTGTTCGCGTAAATTAGACGCGAACAACTCTTTTTTGTCAAAAGTCCAAAATAAAGTTAGGAGGCGCAAAGTTGAGTTAGTGTTAGTCATTACTCATCTCTGTTACATACCCTCTCACCAGATAATCAATACCCGTAATCGCAGTACCAACGACAACAGCGTAAGCCCCTAAATCTAGAGCCTGACGCGCCATCTGGGGTGAGGAAATGCCACCTTCACAAATCGCGGGAACGTCTAACTGTTGTACCATCTGCTTGAGGAGTTCCCAGCCGGGAGGAGAAATATGCTTAGTTGCGGCAGTGTAGCCAAAAAGCGTCGTCCCCACGATGTCAGCGCCAGCTTTTGCAGCTGAAGCAGCCGCCTCAATTGTATCCACATCTGCCATCACTAATTTGCCCAATTCCTGATGAATCAGGGCAATAATATCGCTAAGAGTTTCACCGCCAGGGCGATTTCTGGTAGTCGCATCTATGGCGATGATATCTGCCCCCGCTTTTGCCACAGCAGCAGCATGGTGAAATTGTGGCGTAATGTATACATCAGAAGCAGCTATAACTTGCTTCCATAGCCCAATAATTGGCACTTTCACCCGTTCACGTACGGCGCTGATATGGGCTGGGGTATCGATTCTTACTCCTACTGAACCGTTATTGACAGCCGCTTGCGCGATCGCCGCAATCACCATTGGCTCATGCAGTGGCGAATCAACAGGCGCTTGACAGGAGACAAT
>CAXTNZ010000393.1:0-4089 GCA_964245695.1 uncultured bacterium
CCTTCCCTTTTACGTCAAAAAAGTCGAAGTCTTGGGCAATACCGTTCTCAAAGACGAGATTAATAAGCTAGTCAAAAAATATGAAGACCGGGAAGTTACCTTTGAAGACCTATTTACCTTGCGCTCTGCCATCACAGAACTTTACCTCAAAAACGGTTACGTCACTTCTGGTGCATTTGTGCCCGACAACCAAATTCTTGACAGCGGTACTGTACAAATTCAAGTCGTAGAGGGAGAACTAGAGCGAATAGAAATAAATGGGTTAACTCGCTTACAAAAAGGATACGTGCTGCGTCGCTTAGGCAATGCCACAAAGCGTCCTTTAAACCGCCAACGCTTAGAAGAAGGGCTGCAACTGTTGCAGCTTGATCCACTCATAAAGCGGGTCAATGCTGAGTTAACTGCAGGCAGTACTTCTGGTCGCAATATCTTACGAGTAGACTTGAAAGAAGCTCCTGCATTTCACGTAGGCATTCTCATCGATAACTACCAATCTCCAAACATCGGTTCAATTCAAGGTCGAGTCTTTGCCAGTCACGATAACTTATTGGGCAATGGCGATCGCCTCACCGCCGAATACGGACGCACCGATGGACTTAACCTCTATGATTTGGGCTACACCTTACCGCTTCTTCCTCGCAACGGCACTTTCAACTTGCGCTATAGCAACAACGACAGCAATATTGTCGAAGCCCCTTTCCAAGACTATGGTATTCGTAGCGAATCAGAAACCTTTTCCGTAGGTCTGCGCCAACCGTTAGTGCTATCCCCTCAAACTGAGTTTGCTGTTGGTGTAGCATTGGATTTACGCCGCAGCCAAACCTTCCTCCTGGATTGCCCCTACTCCTTTTCAGAAGGACCGGAAAAAGGAAAATCTAGAGTTACTGTAATTCGGTTTTACCAAGACTGGGTAAATCGGAGTGGAACACGAGTGCTAGCAGCGCGATCGCAATTCAACTTCGGCATTGATGCCTTTGATGCAACTATTAATAACATAGGCACCGATGGACGCTTCTTTTCCTGGCTAGGACAGTTTCAGTGGGTGCAGCAATTGTCCCCAAGAGCCTTGCTCGTAACTGCTATCAATGCCCAGTTAACCCCAGATTCTCTTTTGTCATTAGAGAGGTTCAGTATTGGTGGTGTAGACACAGTTAGGGGCTATCGCCAAAACCAACTGGTATCTGACAACGGTGTTGTCGCTTCTGTCGAACTCCGCATTCCCGTCACCGCTAATCCCAGAACCCTACAAATTACCCCATTTTTTGAAATTGGCGGTGGGTGGAATAACCGTGATTCCAATCCAGATCCGAATTTGATTGCTGGCTTAGGTTTGGGTGTGCAATGGCACGTTACCCGTGGTTTGGATGTACGCCTAGATTATGGTATTCCATTAGTTGGGGTGAGGAATCAGGGAGACTCCCTGCAAGATAATGGATTCTATTTCTCGCTGCGATATCAACCTTTTTGACCAAATTTAAAAATATTCCATCAAAAGGCTGTAGTAATAGCGCAATCGCCATTTGGCATGGCGCTTTCATCCCATTCGCGTACATTTTACCTCAAAGATGTACCTTGTCAAAACGGATGATTGCTCCTGAGTTTAACTTCTATCTATTAATAATAGAATACAAAATTTATCAGTAATATTACTAACATATAAGTCAATACGGTTCAGTTAAGGCTATGCAGTGCTGAGAATAAGGAAAACAGGAGGATTGTTTGGTGTTCCATTCCCTCTGTGTTTTACTTTTTTGGAGCGAAATTTTGATACAGGCTTTTTCACAACTCTGGGTTGTTTCTATGAACCCTTTCAGGTAAAGTTTGGTCAAGAATGTCCACAGTTAACCAACTTAAAAAAAGGGGAGTTCAAGTGGAAAGCAAACCCTGAAATTTGGGAATAGCAGGACGAAGGACTCGCAATGTCCCCGTGAAACTCAGACGCAGAGGTGCGACACCTGCGCTGATTGCAGCTTGGAAAATTAACGTCCTTACAGCCCAATGTCCTAGTACAGGGTGGCGGAAATAGACCGACCATTAAACAGCCAACACCTTACTTTGCATCTGACTTTTCCTGTTAAGTCTCAAATTGCGTGCAATTGAGCCAGTGAAAAAAATACATCATACTACTGTAATAAACTGGGTTAGAGAACTGGGAAATACGTTACCTAATTCACCTGAATATAATCAGATACCGGAAATTACGCTCTTTTGATGAACTTGAAACCAATGTTTGCTCAAAAAAAACGCTCATGATTGTTGTGGACAGCGGTAAATAAGCATACTCCGTTCGTTATAGCCTGGGTTGAGCGGGAACCGCAGTGAAGAAACTTTTAAGCAATTGTTGCAGATTATAAGCTGTTGGCGCTGTCTTTTTTTATGTTACAGATGGCTACGCAGTTTACCCTTGTTTTATCAGCAATCAAGACCACATTGTCAGTAAAACTTATATGACACTCGTGATGTGTGATGCGGAGCCGATTTAGACATAATCTCGCGCCCGGCTAGATCGCAAAAGTTTTTGTTACTCGCGCGTCAGAGGAAATGCTTAAACTATCTATTTGATTAGTCACACATTATCTTAAGTACGGTTTGGTGGCGCTGCGGTTTTGTAGCGCCCGCTTTTCTTGAGGCGATCGCCTCATTCATACTTTAATTCAGCAACGCCGAAATTCGCGCTCGTATTAATGCAAAGCTGTACTAAGTTCGTATAGCCCCACCATTCCAGGGTGTTGGCAGGAGCGAAAACAAGCTCCGGTGGGGTGGGGTTCTCTTAATTGTGGGCAAAACTAAGGAGAAATAAACGAAGAAGATGAAATATTATTACGCACTTCCACCAGCACTAATTGGTATATCAATGGTGCTGGTACAATCGCAAACAGCAGTCGCCCTCTCTGCGCCAGAGGTAGAAAAAATTGGCAGAGATATCACTGTGCAAATTGTTGACAGTCAAAATCCGACTGTTGCAGGTTCGGGAGTTATTATCAAACGTACTGGCAACACTTACACCGTGCTGACTGCTTATCATGTGGTGAAAGCTGGTAAAAAACAATTATTCACTCCAGATAAACAAAGTTATCAAATTAACAATCTAAAACAACTGCAAGGGTTAGATTTAGCAGTTGTTGAGTTTAGCAGTAACAAAAATTATAGCGCTGCCAAAATCGGCGATTCTGATAAAGCGACAGCTAGCACAACAGTTTATGTAGCTGGGTTTCCGGCAAAAACATCAGCGATTTCTAACCCTGATTTCTTTTTCAATAAGGGACAAGTTAACGCTAACGGTGCTGCACAACGCGATGGTTATAACATTATCTACGATAACGATACATTAAAAGGCATGAGCGGTGGTGCAGTGCTGAATGAGCTTGGGGAACTCGTAGCAATTCACGGTCGGGCTGATGAGCAAGAAGTCGGTGAAAAGACACAGAGTAAGGTAGTTACGGGTTTAGGTATCACTATTTATTCAGCGTTGCGGCAGATGTTAGCTGTGGGGGTAGATGTAGGAGTGCGTCCGCCTGGTGTATTTGCAACTGCACCGAAAGCGGATGATTTTTATATTAAAGCTTATGAGAAGTATAGTCAGAAAGATTATAAAGGGGCTGTTGCAGATTACACACAAGCAATTCGCCTGAATCCCAACTATGCCAATGCCTACGTCAACCGGGGTATTGCCCGCTACGAGTTGGGAGACAAGCAAGGGGGAATAGCTGATTTCAACAAAGCCATAGAGATTAATCCCAACTTTGCCGAAGCCTACTACAACCGGGGTAATGCCCGCCGCCAATTGGGAGACAACACTGGAGCAATTGCTGATTTCAACAAAGCCATAGAGATTAATCCCAACTATGCCGATGTCTACAACAACCGGGGTATTGCCCGCGACAATTTGGGAGATAAGCAAGGAGCAATTGCTGATTTCAACAAAGCCATAGAGATTAATCCCAACTATGCCCCAGCCTACCTCAACCGGGGTATTGACCGCGCCGAATTGGGAGACAAGCAAGCAGCAATTACCGATTTCAACAAAGCCATAAAGATTAATCCTAACTTAGCCCAAGCTTACTTAGGTCGGGGTATTGTCCACTACCA
>CAXTNZ010000394.1:0-4069 GCA_964245695.1 uncultured bacterium
GGGGGGGAGTGGGTAATTGAATGAATCTCTTAACCCTAATTCCCAATGCCTATTGTACAGACGCGAGGAACATCGCGTCTCTACTGACTATTGACTATTGACTCTTGTTCACTTTTGTTACTTTGTACCATTATCCAGCCAACGGCAATAAGAAGCGCACCTAGGGCAAGAAATCCGAGATCCCAAGTTAACTGATTCGGACCGGGTTTTACATGATGGATACCGAGAATTTGATGGTCGATTAGTCCTTCAACAACGTCGAACAAGCCAAAACCGATGAGCAAAGACCCGAAAAAGGTGTTGGATGACCAAGAAACATCATCGCGCCCTCCTGCCCGCCATAGCAATACCACTCCAACTACAGTCATTATCCAGTCAAAAGCATGAAACAACCCGTCCCACAGCATGTTCAAATCTATATTGGAGATTGTTGTCAGCGGTCGAACATTGCTGAGCATATGATGCCACTGGAGAATCTGATGTAGCACAATGCCATCGAAGAACCCTCCAAGACCAATACCAAGGACAATCCCGGCGGAAATTAAAGGTGATTGTCGGTTGCTTGTCTCACTATGAGCCACAATATCAAACCTTATATACAGACTTGGTAACAGAATATAACTGTCTTGAGAGGGATATCCTCTGTCTACAGACAAGTACTGCTCTTTCATTCAAATTACATAACTTCCCGTCAGCATCTACAGGCATGATGGAAATTGATACATAAAAGAGCAATTTTCAAATGACCATTTACTTTTACAAAGTTTGGGAGCCTTATGGCTGTTTTTCCAACTTTTCTCTCCACGGAATTTATATTCAGGGCACTTACTGGTCAACGGTCGAGCATTATTATCAAGCGCAAAAGTTTGTCGGCAGTGTGGATGCAGTGATTATACCCCTAATCCATGCCGCCGAAACGCCAGAACAAGCTGCGGCATTGGGACGCTGTAGCACCCGCAAACTGCGTCCCGACTGGGATGTGGTCAAAACTGAAGTTATGCGCGAAGCTGTACTCAAAAAGTTTCTCACTCATGCCGAGATTAGAGAAATTCTGCTGAATACAGGCGACCATTTGCTTGTGGAAAACTCCCCTAACGATTATTTTTGGGGCTGTGGTGGAGATAAAACTGGTCAAAACCATCTCGGTAGAACCCTTATGAGTGTGCGTGAAGAAATCCGCAAGTTATTCTCTTTGTCAGTAATTTCCGATTAGTTGCTGCCACAGTTTCAACTAAAAATTTAGGTAATGGGTTGTTCAAGGGGAATGGTAACTTTCCCCTGAAGAAAGAGGTTTGAGCAAAGATTAAGCGACAGCGAGAAGTAATTTACGTTGCCTAAGCTTGCACCAACCAACAGCGAGAAGCGATCATTAATCGAGTTACCACCCGGCGTTGCATACACTCGCAATCCAAGTGCAAAAGGCGCACCAAAGCCGTCATTACTGCCTTCTTTACATTGAGCGCGGAAATTGGGTAAATGTATCTGCAATATTTTCAAAACTTAAACATTTGCTGAGGAATTACTCAATAAATAGACAGCGTTGCTGATACAATTATTAAACTTTTACTCTAAGGCGCGTCATAGCGAATAAAAGAAGATTTTTGCCAGTTCATAAAATTAGCTTCATCATCAAAGTAAAGTTTAGTTGCGAAAAATTCTCCTCTTATTTAGAGGTGATAATCTAATAGTAGAAGCTAATAAGCTTCTCTGGCAGATATAACAGATGTATTTGCAGAAAAGTAGAGGTAAAATACGCTGTTTGATCTAAATCTGTCTCCGCAAAATACAACAACACCCAACGCGAACGCTGAGATTTCCTCAAATATTGAAGTTCAGGGGGCGCTGTAACTAATTTTCATTACTTGTTTAAAAAAGTGATGGAAGTAAGTACATCCCTGGCTAGAATGAACAAGGGGAGGAAATAACAGAGCTAGTAGAAGCTTGGGTGTTGTTGTTTTTTTGGGTTCCACCTGGGTGTAAGCTTGTACGAAGTTGAATAGTAAGAGACAGTTGAAATAGCGCCTTATGTCAATTATTGCGCTCAGAGCATGGTATCTTCAGGATTATGAGCCGATTCCGGAACTGGAAAAACGTCCGCCAGATATTCGCCTAAGTAAAAAAAGCCTCCTGAAATCGGGATTAAGAGCCGACTTTTTAGAAGACACTGACGAAGTTAAGCAATCAACTTGGTTTGGGCGCTATCTTGAAGGTGAAAATATTGAGTTTTATATTGAGGGTAGTGGTGGCTATTGCGTAGCCAACATTGACTTGATTAGTCATGAAATTTATTTCACCAAGCAGGCGGTTTTAGCTCAGTTAGAGCCAACGATTTTTTTATGCTATCAAACTGAGTATGCGGCAGCGAGTGATGCGCTGCGAGAAGGACTGCGAAATAGTTTGGAAATGTTGAATTTGCGATCGCGTCTACCTTTAACATTAGTAGAATCCTACCGCCCTAGTGATGGTTCTCTAAGACTGAACCGGACTATGATGCGAAAAATCCGTAAGAGTTTGTTGTTTATTGCTGACACTACACCCATTGCTAGCATTGAGGGAAAAGAAACCGCCCAACTAATTCCCAGTCCGAATGTCTGTATTGAAATTGGCTATGCTATCCAAAGTAAACGGTCTGAGCAAATTTTACTCTTCCAAATGCAACGGCTAGAGTTACCGGGACAGTTTCCCTTTGACTTACCGCGATCGCAAATTTTCCAATTTCAAGACAGCACCGACCTGGATAAAATGCTGACGCAGGCAATTGAAACTCAGTTGGCGCGATTTAAATTATTTTCTTAAACAAATTGTTAATAGTGCAACTAGCAGCCTAACAAATAATATCATTGTTGGGCTACAGCGTTTTTTTGCATGGGAATTGCACATTGTATATGTAGGGGCACAGCTAGCTTTTGCCCCTACTGTTGTGTGTTCATTTAGGTGGATTTGATAGAATTTTTTATCCGAGAGAATTTATAGCGGTTTTTATCGCCATGAAATACAGATTCATCTGTGTTTATCTGTGGTTCCTTCATTGTTCGATGTATTGCACCGCTCATAGTGAATCGCTATCTTCATGGAAATTTCCGAAATCTATTTTCCCATTCCCTATTTTGCTTGAGGTTTTGACGATTCCCCTGATTTCCTTGCGCCATTCACGAAAGGCGACAATTGAGCTGCTGCGGAAGACTGTAAAAAACTAAGATTAAGGGGAGCTTTACTGATGTATTTGGCGTAAGATGGCTGCAAATAGGCGCGGTATTCGGGGCGGTTTAAAAGATACGTTTCAAAAAAAGCTACACCGAGGGCATTGATATAAGAATGAGCAGCAGAACGATCTGGACCGATGAACGCAGGTGGCACAGGCAATACATTATTCTCAGGAGTTGCTTCTGCTAAGGCGGTAAAGTGGGTAGCATTTTCAATCACTGCTAAGAATTTGTTCGGAGTAGAAAGCCAAGTAAACGGGCGAATCTGCTCTGCTAAAGCAGGAGTGACAATATCTTGACTACCTGCTACAAGCATAATAGGAACTTTAATTTGACTTACCCCGCTTTCACCAAAGATGCTACTTACGAAAGGATTAATTGCAAAGACTGCCTTGATGCGATCGTCCTTTAGGGGATAATTTGCAGGTGTTAACTCATTTGCGCGACACTGCAAAAAGACCGATAAATTCAAGGATTTATTGGGATTGCAATCGCGGCGGATCTGCTCAAAGTTAATCTTTGCTCCAGCCAGGGAAAAAACAGTATAACCACCATAGGAATGACCGAACGCACCGACCTGCTGAAAATTCAGTTTTCCCTGGAGGTCAGGATCGGACTTTTCTAAGCGCTGGAGTTCATCCAACACATACTTGACATCTAAAGGTCGGTTAATCAATTCCGTCGGTTCTGGTGGACCTGCCAAACCCGCAAAGTATCGCTGAAAGCGTTCGGCATTACTTCCTGGGTGTTCCAGTACGGCGACGGCAAAACCGTAGGACGCTAGATGTTGAGCCAAGTAGACAAACGCAAAGCGGTCTGAGGCGACGCCATGAGAAATCACAATTAGAGGAGATGAGGTAATTAAT
>CAXTNZ010000395.1:0-4053 GCA_964245695.1 uncultured bacterium
GTGGGGAAGTGGGGGAAGATAAGGAAGCAAATTCCTCGTTGTCTGGTTGTCTGTCTTGTCCCCAAGTCCAATCTTCCAAAATGCGCGTACTGCCGAAACCACCTCTAGCGCAGAGGATACCGCGACACTCTGGATCTTGCCATGCTGATGCTAGTTGGTTGCGCCGCTTATTATCTTTTCCCGCTAAATAGCCCCACCTGTCATCTATCTCTGGAGAGATTTCTACTTTGTAACCACGCGATCGCCAAATTTCTACCCCGCGTTCAAATGTCGCAAATTCCCGCAAAGCACCACTAGGAGCAATTACTCGTAGTAAGTCACCTGGTTTGAGAGGAGGCGGGATAATTTTAGATTTTGGATTTGATATTTTGGATGGCATCAATATGTTAGTTGTAAGTACAAAAAGCTAACAGTTAACAGCTAAAATCTCCTTGAACCACTTTTCAAAGCGATCGCCTAATGCTTCTTGAGAAAATTCTTTTTCGGCTGAAACGCGACAGGTTTGACGGTCAATTTCACCCAGACGCTGAGTAGCATTTACTAACCCAGTTACACTATCAGGTTCTACCAAAAATCCGGTTTTGCCATCTTGGATAATTTCCGCAGGTCCCCCGCGACGGTAAGAAATCACCGGCACTCCACAGGCTAAACTTTCAATTGCTACATTCCCGAAAGCTTCTACCCAACGGGGTGTCATCAATAAAGCCTGACACTCGCGTAATATCTGCTGCATTTCATTCGTTGATAGAAATCCCAGATATTCAAACAAGTCATTTGGGTAATTTTGGCAAATCTGTTGCCAGTATAATTCATCTTGAATTTTACCCATAATTCTTAGTGGAATTTGTGTAATTTGCGCTACGGCTACTGCATCTTCTAAACCTTTTTCTGGGGAAATGCGACCTAACCAAGCTAACTGTTGTTTCGGTTCGCTACAAAACTGATAAAGCGATAAATCAATACCACTACTCAAGTAATGTAACGGTGGGGTCAATTCAGGAAAAGTTGCAGCCTGAGAGGAAGTATAAAAGCCAATTGTGCCAGGAAACTGCTTTGCAACTTGTACAATGATTTGGTCAAGGGCATTGGAGAGTGAACCCATGCTGACAAAGTGAGCAATGGGACAACTCAAGAAAGGCGTTAGGTAAAAAGGCAACCAATCGTAAGCAAAATTTACAATTAAGTCGTAGTCAGCCTGAACCTGACGAACATAATCCCACATATTTGCCAGCAGGGAATTTTCTGGCATAGTAACCGGATCTGTGCGCTCTTGGCTTTGGGCGATAATTTGTAAATGGCCAGGAATTTGCACCAATGGTAGATTATCCCATGTAGAACTTGAGGGAGCAACAATTTCGAGTTTATGACCCCGGCGGATCATTTCTTGGGCAATATTATATAAACTTAATTCCACACCGCCGCCGATTCCAGTACCGAGTGGTCCAACCGGAGTGGAAACGAAGAGTAATTTCATAGGTTTGGCATAAGCAGTCCACTAAAGTATAAAGGATAAAAAAATTACACTTTACACTTAAAATATTTGTTGCTTTTGTGGTGATAAAAATGTCAATATTAATATTCTTGACTAAGTGAAAAGTTATTTTACCAAGATTTGTTCTATTTCATGAAATTGTATGGTGAAAAGATTTAGATTGAGCCTTTTACTTTTGGCAGTTATGGGAAATTTGGGATGGTCATTAAGTGCCAAGGCAGGTTTAAATGGCAACCTCAGCGTTGAAATTGATGGATTAAAAAACAAACAAGGACAAGTCTGTATCAGCATCTTTTCCAGCAGTAAAGGATTTCCTAGCAATCGCGATCGCGCAGTGCAAAGGCAGTGTAGCAAAATTAATGACACTTTATTCTCTGTTACCTTTGAGAACTTAAAGGCGGGTAGTTACGCCGTTGCGGTATATCATGATGTGAATAGCGATCGCACTCTCAATCGCAATGACCTGGGTATGCCTATCGAAGGCTTCGGATTTTCCCGAAACCCAGAAGTTAAAACAAGTGCGCCTAAATTCGGCGATGCGGCGTTTTTACTTGCTGGTGCAAATACCAATATTAAGATTCAGTTGAAATATTTTTAAGGCAATTAAATTTTTATTGCGACTCTTGCTGTGAATCTTCAGCCTGAATTTCTTGACCTTGCGAAACGCCACGCATCCGATTCATTTGCGAAAGAGCATATCGCGCTGTTGCTTGCACCTCAGCATTCGAGTCTTCCGTCGCCAGAAACAACATCTGACTAATTTGACCCATCATATCATAAACGCGAGTCAAGTCACGAATAGCATTTTGCCGCACTTCTGGACTCTCATCTTGTAGTGATATTGCCAAAGCACGATTCATTGGTTTGAGGGTGCGGGTGCCAATTTCCGCCAAAGCTGCCAAAATTAAGCTGCGTTGTTGAGAATCAGCCTCAATCATCACTTCCATCAGTGGCTGAATTGCACGCGAGTCTCCCTGTTGACCCAAATCCCAGATAGCCTTGCGCCGTTTCGTAGGGTCAGGACTGCGTATGTCTTTCATCAATTCGTCAACGATGTTGACTTTGGCAAGGCGAGAAGTTTTTTCTAGTGGTAGCACTTCTGTCGCGGGTGGTGCAGTTGCTTCTTCTAGATTAGTTATATCTGCACTTTTGTAATCCCCATTTGCTGTGCTGTTTAACGGTAACAAAGGCGGAACCGGGTTTGTCTGAGATGAAGTCAAAATTTCATAACGAAACTTTTCCGACTTTTGAACTGGTTTAACCGTTCTCAACCTTCTCGCCAAGTAAAGCACTGCACCAAGACCGCCTAAAATTCCGATACCAACTAGCGACCACCACAGTAAATCTGTTTCAGGAGGCGACTTAGCACTTGGTTTGGCGGTAGGAGTAGTAGCAGCAAGTGATAATGATTGTTGCTTAACTGCTGTAAGCAGACTCTCGTTTGTTGTCGCACCAGTAATACCGTCTACTATCAAGCCCTTTGCTTTCTGAAATTTAGAGACGGCGAGTTTAGTGCTTTCGCCATAATCTCCATTTACCACACCATCGTAGTATCCTAACTGTTTGAGTTGTTTTTGCAGTGCCTCCACTTGTGCGCCTGTACTACCAAGTGCGAGAATAGAAGGCTTGGCTGTCTGTGTGGAATTGACTTGAGCCAGTGGGAAAATTTCCGGTGCTAGCTTAGGTGTAACTGTGCTTGCCGGACTGGGGTCAAAACCCAGGCAAGTAACGCAGGTAATTATCAGGATGGAAGAGTGGCGTAGCCTCATATAGGAAGTTGCAGCCAGAAGATACGTTGGAAGTTGTCGATACAACAATAACTTCAACTTGGCTCAATGTTAACTTTTATCTTGACAAATATATCTTGAAAAAGCTTTGAGAGTTTTAAAGATAGCAGTACATCAGCGATTAGTCAATTTTCCGTGTTCAGTGGTTAGCCGTCAATTTCCAGTATAATTGCTGTCTAACTACCGATTTGCCATCTAAGTGATTAGGGCAAAATTTCTGGTTCAGATTCTCTCACCGGTAGGGTCACGGGGTTGAGCTTTGTAGCAGATGCTTCCAGAACTAATTGCTGTTGTGTATTATTTTGTTTTTCCATAGCCACCTCATGTTTTGCCTCTGCCAAGGTATCACGTTGGTTGATGAGATAGATGCTGACTAAAGTTAGGCAGACTCCCCCCCACTGTAGTGGACTGAGGACTTCGTTGAGCAACAGATTGCCAAATAGCAGGGCAAATACGGGTGTAAGGAAAGTCAGGGAACTGAGACTAGTGAGACTACCGCTAGAGGCAAAGTAGAAAAATAACCCGTAGGCGATCGCGCTACCAAATATTGTCGCATATAAGAGCGCCATCCAATCAGACACTACAAGATTCTGCCACTGCTGAGATTCTACAACTGATGAAATACCCCATAAAGGCAATCCACCGAAAATCATGTGCCATCCTGTAGCGCTCACCGGATCGGCATATCGACTCACAAACCGAATCAACACTGTTCCCACCGCCATACTCAGCGCCGCTAACAACATCAACCACTCGCCACTTTCTAGGAAGGAG
>CAXTNZ010000396.1:0-4033 GCA_964245695.1 uncultured bacterium
GGGGAGGTGGCGTGAAAATTCTCCTTGTCCCCCCTCTCCCTCCTTCTGTTCATAAACTGGTGCTAAAATGCCGCAAGACCAGTAACCAGTATTTAAGCCAGTAAGTTCTTCTAGTTTGCGTGTCCAATCTGGATATAAACAACGCGATCGCCAACACAATGAATGCATCGCCTCTGCTGGGATGTTTTCCGCATCTGGTGCTAGCATCCCGGCGGCGGCGTGGGTGGCGGCGGCTTTAATTATTAAAACGTCATTATTCATTAGTCATTAGTTATTAGTCATTGGTTATTAGTTCTTAGATACTAACAACTCATAACTCCTAACTAGTAACTAGTTACTACTACCATAGGGCGCGAACTGGTCCGTTTGAATTTGTATCAGTTGATTGATTGTCCCCTGATTGTGTATTATCAGGGGTTTGGTCTGGAGTGTTATCTGTGTTTTGCTCTTGGTTATTCTCGGTGGTTGAGTCTTGAGTGTTATTCTGAGCAACGCTGTTGCGATTTTCGCCACTGCTTCTGGTAGCAGTGCTATTGACATTAATATTGGCTGGCAGAACTTGCGATCTCCCCCTGACCGGAGGAACGCTAGCATTTTGTCCTCCCATAGGAAAGTTGATGCCTAACAATGTACCTAGCAAAATCGCCAAGCCTCCAGCCATCAGAATTAGCGGTGTCCATCTACCCATGTTTTTTCTTTCTCCTTGTTAACCTTCTGGTGTCCACTCTATTTGAGAACCTTGACCCCAAAATCCATCAAACTTTGTCACTTTCACATCGCCTAAAACCTGAGGTTGACAGGCTAAATGTCGGTCAGATGTAGGAGAATGGGGAGGTAGCGAGCGCCGCCTACTGTCACGCCAGTTAGCTGCCGATACGTAACCATTCACCTTGACGGCACAAGTACCACAACTGTCAATACCGCAACAGTTTAGGAATGACGCGCCGTTATTGTAGAGGTCAATACCATTTTCCCGCAAAACTTTGCGTAAGTTTGCTTTTGCATCGCACTCAATTGTTTTACCTTGAGCTAGTACCTTAGGCATTCAAATTTGCGAACTGGCTTTTTGTTGTATATTGGCACATTGCCTTGAAAGTTGTCTCTAGAGTCCCAGTTTTATGACCGAAAATCCCTCACCCCTACTTTGGATCTACGACACCACGCTACGGGATGGCACTCAGCGCGAAGGGCTATCACTGTCCATAGAAGATAAGTTACGCATTGCTCGCAGGCTGGATCAGCTAGGTGTTCCCTTCATTGAAGGGGGTTGGCCTGGAGCAAATCCTAAGGATGTACAGTTTTTCTGGCAATTACAAGAAGATCCGCTGAAACTTGCAGAAGTTGTTGCTTTTTGCTCGACCAGACGACCCAATACAAGTACAGCGGATGAGCCAATGCTGCAAGCTATTCTCGCTGCTGGCACTCGCTGGGTGACAATTTTTGGCAAGTCTTGGGATTTACACGTTACCGAAGGTCTCAAAACAAGTTTAGCAGAAAATTTGGCGATGATCCGCGACACGATTGAGTATCTTCGCGCTTCTGGGCGTCGCGTTATATACGATGCGGAACACTGGTTTGATGGCTACAAAAATAATCCAGATTATGCTTTACAGACATTAGAGGCTGCTGCCGCCGCTGGTGCTGAATGGCTCGTCCTCTGTGATACTAATGGCGGCACTTTACCGCACGAAATTAGTCAAATTGTCACAGATGTGGTACAGGGGACTAGGGACTGGGGATTAGGGACTGGGGAAAATTCCGACTTTTATACGGGCGGGGGAACCCCGCCCCTAGCTAATTCCCAATTCCCAGTTCCTCAAATTGGCATTCACACTCACAACGATTCAGATACAGCCGTTGCCAACGCCCTAGCCGCCGTCATGGCAGGAGCAAGGATGGTGCAAGGTACAATCAACGGCTATGGTGAACGCTGCGGCAACGCCAATCTTTGTTCTTTGATTCCAAATTTGCAACTCAAGCTAGGCTATAATTGTATCGCGGAACACGAAATATCCAAGCTAACAGAAGCCAGTCGCTTCATCAGCGAAGTTGTGAATTTAGCCCCTGATGAACATGCTCCGTTTGTGGGACGTTCGGCATTTGCCCATAAAGGTGGTATCCATGTTTCAGCGGTAGAACGCAATCCTTTAACTTATGAACATATTCAGCCAGAACAAATCGGCAACCGTCGGCGCATTGTTATTTCCGAACAAGCTGGACTCAGTAACGTTTTAGCAAAAGCCCGCAGTTTTGGGATTGAATTGGATAAGCAAAATCCAGAAGCACGGGAAATTCTCCAACGCCTGAAAGATTTGGAAAGTGAAGGATATCAATTTGAAGCGGCTGAGGCGAGTTTTGAGTTGCTGATGCGCGAAGGTTTAGGAAAACGCCCCTCATTCTTTGAAATAAAAGGATTTCAAGTCCATTGTGACTTGGTGGAAGGGAAAGAAACTACCAGCGCCCTTGCCACAATCAAAGTAGCTGTCAACGGTAGGGATATTCTCGAAGCGGCGGAAGGCAACGGACCAGTTGCGGCTTTGGATGCGGCATTACGCAAAGCTTTGGTGAACTTCTATCCGCAAATTGCTGCTTTTGAATTGACAGATTACAAAGTGCGGATTCTCAACGGACATACGGGTACAGCAGCGAAAACCCGCGTTTTGGTAGAATCGCGCAATAGTCATCAACGCTGGACTACGGTAGGAGTTTCCACCAACATTTTGGAGGCTTCGTATCAGGCAGTGGTGGAGGGATTGGAGTATGGTTTGTTGCTGCACTCACAAACTGAAGTGGCTTTGAACGTTTCAGCTTAGTTCGTCGCATTAGTCTTGTTCGTAGTCGGCGCTACCCTTCGGGAAGCCGCTGCGCGTCAACAGCGCTGTTCGCGCTTACTACGAATGCGATCGCACATAAATTTAAATAAATTTTCGGCTGATTCTCACTTTTCTTCAAGCTTTACAGTTGCCAAATTGCCAAGCTCAGACAAACAATTGCTCACACTCCCACACCCACAAGCTGATTGGCAATTTGGGAAAAGACTTACCCAAGCAGCATTCGGACGACTCGAACCTTTAAGATATGTGAATAAAGTTAAGAAATCAGCAAACGCTGTCTTCTATGAGATACTTTCCCAAGCTTGAGCCACCACTTGGCTAAGCCAGCGTCGTTGTTGCTTATCGAGCATTTGGTCATCTGCTAACACCTGAGCTGTTAATTCTTCCAAAGATTGACCTTGAGAGCGGACAATTTTAATTACTCCGGCGATCGCTGCGGCAACCAATTCTTCATCAACAGGGTTTTGTCGTAAGTTAACAATTTCTTGGGGACTATGTGGGATGGGATAATTCATGGCGTGCGTTTACAGAAAATTACAGAATGAAGAACAAATTTGACAAACTATTAAAGTTTCTTCATTGAATCTTTATTCGACCAATAGGGCGGAGTTTACCTTATTTGATGCCTTTCTTAAATCTGTCTTAATGAGTAGATTCATCGGAGAAGTCAGAAAAAAATGAAAGAAATACTTTATTTAGAAATTCCCACTCCAGATACAGCGGCTGTACTCCGCTGGTTGCAAGCAGATTTTCAACCAGAGACTGGGGAAAAAGTGCTTACTCAGTCAGGTTTTCGCTTAAGGATTCCTGACACTACAACTGGTGAGGCGGAAATTTCGGAATTACCTACAGAAATTTCTGTATTCGTCTGGTCGGTGCAGCGAACCACCTATTTGAAAGCGTTCCATTGGGGTGATCAAGCTTTCCCAAAAGAGAAGCAAATCCTGCAACGTCTGACTACTCAAATCAGAAGCAGCTTTCCACACCACTACCCAGAACCGCCTGCAATTGATTTATCCAAGCAATCAATTTTTGAAGCGCTAGCGCCTCATTACCCCCTCACAGTTAAGTATTTTCAGAAAATGCCCAAAGGGGAATATGACCTGCAACGTGCCTACTGGTGGGAGCAACGATGGCGCGAAGGCGTGCGTAATCCGCAGCAGCCGCGTCAGGTAATTTTTTCGCACACTGATAAGGAG
>CAXTNZ010000397.1:0-3990 GCA_964245695.1 uncultured bacterium
ATGCAGGTGGTGGCGGCGGGGATGGCTATTGCAGCTAGTCGCCGTTGTGGTGTTTTGCTTGCTGGTGGGACGCAAATGCTGGCGGTTTATGCTTTGATGAGTGCGATCGCTCAAGCTTATACTTTATCTTGGCGACCAGAAGAAGTTGTCGTCGGTACAACTCGCTGGGTAGCAGAAGACTCCTCTGGCGCTACAGTTGAATTAGCTCAACTAATTAATAGAGGCGGGAAAAAAGATAATGTTTCCCCACCTCTACTTGCAACTCAATTGAGTTTTGCTGATTCTCGTTATCGCCAACTCCAAGCTTATGAGCAAGGTTTTGTGAAAGAAGGTATGGGCGCAGGCGGCGCTTGCATTGCTGCCCATATAAGCCAAGATTGGCGACAAAACCAACTTTTGGCAGCTATTGAAACGCAATTAGAGCGGCTAAGCCTGCTCAAAAGTCAATAGCAGAACCAAAAACCCACAAAAAGTCGCGTCAATGGTCAATATTTGGACTCTAGACTTAAGAGTGAATTCTTTTGAGCAATAATTGTTCTTCTAAGGCAGCTATGCGATTATATGCGGCTGTTAATTGTGCTGTCAGACGTTGGATTTGAATTTCCGGTGTTACAAGCTTATCTCCTGCTTGAGGATTCATGTCCAGATAAATGCCATCTGCCAATACATCCTTGTGTTCTAACTCTGTATTTATTTGTTTTTTTAACGGGTAGCGCCCAGCGTCGTTATTTTCTAGATAATTATCTTTTGCCTCTGTTCTTGCTAACGAACACTCTGAGAAAGTTTGAGAGACTTTGCTATCAAGCTGCTCAATCACCTCGTAGAGGGCATCGACTTTATGACCCAAAGTTAGGATCTGCTTTTGTAATGGCTCCATTTAATACCCTCATCCACATATTTTCTCTATGTTATGCAATCTACTGACAATGTTAACGATACTTATGAATTATTTAAGTTTTCAAATTTTCTGATGGAAGGCGATACTTAACGCATTAATTAGAAATCTATCTAAATATTTCCCCAAAGTATCACTAATTATTATTGTTGAGAAAAATTAATCTTTGGGAGATTATTATAGAAGAACTTGCTCAAGTTAATTGATTATTAAGGCTTTTAGCATTGCTCCCGCAGGGTAAGCACATAGGACTTACTTTGGATGGCAGCTAGAATAATGCGTTGCTGGGAAATGAATTTGTTACAGAACATAAAAAACCAGGTTTCAGGACAAAAGCGCTTCGCGCACTCAACAATTTTCTTTTCGTTACTATCACCTGGTTTATACGTAAAGTATAGAAAAGTGACGATACTTAGTGTGCAGATATCATCGTTGCTAAATGCTTTTGGGAGCAACGGCAATTATTCGTTATTGGCTGATATGCACCCTTGCTTGCATTATGCACGTGGCAAGGAGAGTCAGGAGTCAGGAAGCAGGAGCGTTGTGTATTCTGACTCCTGACTTCTAAAGTCTAATATAGATATAATTCAAAATCACGCTACAGAAATGCCAGTTGCACGTAAGTGGCTCCAAAATCTAAAATTAAAAATTGATGGATAGACGGTCTTTTTTACTGGGTACAGGCGCACTGGCATCGCAACTGCTTGTTGGGTGTGCTGACAACAATCAGGCGAAGCTAAACGTACAGCTATTGAAAGGCTCTATCCCTGGTCAAGTGGTTAATCAATTTAGCAAGAGTTTACAGCAAAAAGCACAGTTAAAGTTTGCTCCGGTCGGGCAGTTACAGGATTTATTTGATCAATTGCAAACTTGGCAGGGGAAAACAAAAGCTACCGATGGAAAGGGATGGCTTCCCTCGTTACCCTTTGGACAATTCCAAAAAGCTGCGGTTGCCGATTTGGTAACGTTGGGAGATTACAGACTAAAAGAAGCAATTGAGCAGAAACTGATTCAACCGCTGGAAGAGTCGCAGTTAAAGCAGTGGTCTGCTTTGCCGAAACGCTGGCAGGAATTGGTGAGACGTAATGACCAAGGTAATCCAGATGCTCAAGGAAGAATTTGGGCTGCTCCTTACCGCTGGGGTAGTACAGTGATTGTTTATCGCCGCGATAAATTTAAAGAATTGGGTTGGACACCGAGAGATTGGGATGATTTGTGGCGAGGTGAATTGCGCGATCACATTTCTTTACTCGATCAACCACGGGAAGTGATTGGTCTGGTCTTAAAGAAGCTGGGAAAATCCTACAATACAGAAAATCTTGATAAAGTGCCAGATTTGGAAAAGGAACTACGAACCTTAAACCAACAAGTAAAGTTTTACGCTTCCAATAGATATCTGGAACCGTTAATCATCGGCGATACTTGGCTAGCAGTTGCTTGGTCAAGCGACGTAGTGCCAATTATCGGGCGTTATCCACAACTTGGCGTAGTTATACCCCAGTCAGGAACCGCAATGTGGGCAGACTTGTGGGTACTGCCTGCGGGTAAAAACAAGAGTGCTTTATCATCTGAGTGGATTGATTTTTGTTGGACTCCCAACATCGCCAAGCAAATTTCTCTGTTTACTAAAACTAATTCGCCCATTTCTACCAACATGGCGACGTTTGACATCCAGGAACCATTACGCAACCTTTTACTAAGTAATTCTCAATTTTTCGACAAAAACGAATTTTTGCTGCCTTTACCTCAATCAACAGTAAAGCAGTACGAATCTTTGTTTGCAACAGTCAAGAGTGAAAAATGAGGAAATTATGCTTTTTTTCTATAAAGAGCGCCCCAACCCTAGCTGATTCTGAGTATTGATTTCTATCCTACATAAGGCTGGACTTGTATTAAAGTTACAAGTGTAGGTTGCCAAACGTTCTTGTTGATAATTGAAAACCCGGATATTGTAATTGTAATTCCTGGCAATGTTTCCTACACGATTTACGAAGTCGTAGCGTTCTAGGTAATCTAAAATACTCCAAACTTGCTGATTTACTAAAAGGTCAATTCGTGCGATTTGTGTACCTTTTTTTGGATATGCGATCCAGTTATCCAGCAACTTGTTCTCAAAGTTTTCTTTTGCCCACCATAAACTGGGAACTGTCAATTGCCTTTGGTTAATGGTGTTAGCTGTAATTACACCTTTTGGATTGGTTAATAGCCTTAGTTCTAAAGGAGCATCAGAAGCCAATGGTACAGATGATTCAGTTTGCGCTATTGAGGGCTTAATTGATACAAAGGAAATCGTAGTTAGGCTGATGCCTAAGAGTAGTGCAAGCAATGACTTGCGATCAGCCACTGTATGTTTACGCATAACTTATACCATGTAAAATTTAGGATTAATCCGCACGGTAATGGGTAATAGGTTTTCATCAATTCCTCAAAACCCATTACCCATTACATTTTTTAGACTATCCTTAATTCTTTAATCTAAAATCTTAAATTTGGAATTGACTACTTGCTAAGGATAGAATTTTTAATATCAGTGTTGCAAATTTAAGCGCCCATAGCTTCAGCGATTAGCCAATTTAAGCGGGAATCAAAATAATTTTTCCTTTTTCTAAGAGATTCTTCTACAGCAAGCGTGCGATCGCGCGGCTTCTTTTAGTGACATCTCAATTCCAACAATCGGGCGCAGTGTGTTATTCTCTAACCCAGCCTAATCAGCTGCGTGGATGCTGGCAATTTCTTTGGCTGAAGCGCTTAAAATGTTAAGTCCAATCACACTTGCACCACGCCAGAGGATCAGGGCTAAATTAAGCTCGACGTTGCCTTTAGTACCACCGATGATAATTACCTTGGTACGAATACCTTTGGCAACTTTTTCCTCATAGCGCGTTCACCATACCAAGAAGGGGGAAAGGTTAGATTGAATCTTGGGGAAGGGGAAAGGGGTGTATGAGGAATGTGGGTTAAAATTCCCAAAAAAATCTCAAAAATTCCCAAAAATAAAATTACACTTTTTTTTGCACTGGTGATATTGCTATTAATTATTTATGAAATTTACGTAAATTTACTTAAAAATTATGGCTTTATCAATTAAACAACTG
>CAXTNZ010000398.1:0-3693 GCA_964245695.1 uncultured bacterium
GGGATAGGCGGAGTAGGAAAGGGGTTTCCCCGCCCGTAGAGGAATGGGGAGGATAAAATTTCCCATAGGATGGGTAAGACATCTAAACGGGGTTGTGGGCGCTGGTGTGCGAGAATGAGAGCCATATAATCCCCTTGGTTGAGGTTTTGCCTCAATTCTGGATGTAAGAGCAGTTCCAAGCCAGCGCGGGAGGCTCCATGAACACCGGTGACAACGATCGCATCCCCAACTTTGGCTTGATTGCGACGGATAATCCGCTCAGGGTCAACTTGACCAAAAGCGGTTATTGATAAAGTAGTGACAGGCGATCGCACCACATCACCACCCACAATCGAGGTATTGTACTTTTGCAGGCATTGTGTTAAGCCCTGGTACAACTTTTCAACCCAACTGACGCTAACTTCACCCCTAAGTCCCAACCCAACAGTTATTCCCAGTGGGGAAGCGCCCATTGCCGCCAAATCTGATAAATTGGCAGCAGCAGCTCGCCAACCGGCATCTTCTGGGGAAGTGGTAATTTCGCTAAAATGCACGCCGTCAACCAGCACGTCGGTTGTCACCACCAAAGAGTGTCCCGGTTTAGTCACAAGCACCGCCGCGTCATCCCCGATTATCTCTGGCGGACAAAAGCGCTGCAATCTTTCTAAAAGACCTTGTTCTCCAATATCTCGAACTTGCATGGCAATTATCGATGATTCTGCCTTTGTAAGGGCGGGGGGAACCCCGCCCCTACAAGATGCCAAAATGGATTATGCTGTTTGCGGTTCTACTAAATTTTCTATGCCTTGGGTGACTTTTGCTGATTCGATTTTGTCACCAGCCTTCAGTTGATCCAAAACTTCTTTACCCTCGGTGATGTAACCAAAAACGGAGTAGCGACCATCTAAGAGGTTGCGTCCGGCTGGGGTGAGTTCCGGTTCAAACAAAAAGAAGAAAAATTGGGATGAACCGCCATTAACTTCATTTTCCGGACGAGCCATCGCCAGCGCACCAAAGGCAGAAAAAGGCAGAACTGGCATATCGGTATAACGACCAGCAGCTTCTAGTGTAATGCCGTAGGTGGGTTCTTTATCGTTTTCGGCGAGAATTTCTAACGGAATAGCGCGGTATTTCTTCGTTTTTGGGTCAATAAAACCGACTTCCTTACCTGCGGGATCTCCGGTTTGCAGAACGTAGGATTCTTCGGCGCGGGTGAATTCTAAACCGTTATAAAAGCCTCTTTGCACCAAATCAACAAAGTTACCTGCGGTGACAGGGGCGCTGTAACCGTCCACAACCATAGTAAGATTACCTTTGTTGGTTTTCATTTCTACAGTGGCACGACCTTTGAGTTGAGGGAGGTTGCTGTACTCCTGTGGCACTTCAAAGGGGTATTCCTTCACCATTGACTCTTCTAACAGGCTAACGAGATTCAACAGTTTCGCTCGTTCTTCCCAAAGTTTTTCTTTATCTTTGGTTTTAACTACTTCATCCAGGGAAGTCACGCCTGATTTTAACTCAGCAATCCAAGCTTCGGCTTGGGGTTGGCGTTCTTCGGGAACGCTTGCTAGGATTTTGGAGGGATTATTCAGAATCCGCGATGCTGTGCTGATGTCTTTGGAAATAGCACCCCATCGGCGATTTGCCCGCAGTTGGTTGGCAATGTCTTCTAAAGAAGCTTGCAGTTGCCGCACGGGTCGATTATCTATTGGTAGGGCGTAGCGTAACAGGGCGTTGCCATCGGTAATCGCATTTCCAGCTGGTAGCGCGGCTCTACTGGTGGGAGTCCACCCAGCTGTACTTATGCCTAAACATATTGTTACCAACAGCGTTGCAATTAGGCTGTTCTTCAGCCAGGATTTTAATAAGTTGAACATGGCATGGCTCAAATGCAGCTTCTAAATTGTTGACTGGACGTAACCCATCAATAATCTTCCCATGTAGTTTGCCCTTTGTTCTTTGTCGTTTTTCCTTTGTGACAGGTCAGTATTAATCATTGACTAATGACTAATGACTAATGTCTCCTCTGGAGGGGTACAATAAATGCCGATTGTCTTCCAAAAAGTAAAAGTTTCATGATCTCCAGTAACGACTTTCGACCCGGTGTCTCGATTGTTTTAGATGGCTCTGTATGGCGAGTGATAGAATTCCTGCACGTTAAGCCAGGTAAAGGCTCCGCCTTTGTGCGAACAAAGCTGAAAAATGTCCAGAGTGGGAGCGTGGTGGAAAAAACCTTCCGGGCTGGGGAAACAGTGCCCCAGGCTAATCTAGAAAAAAGTACGATGCAGCATACCTATAAAGAAGGTGATGAATTTGTCTTTATGGATATGGAAACTTATGAAGAAGGCAGATTGAGCGCTAAACAAATTGGCGATCGCGTAAAATACCTCAAAGAAGGTATGGAAGCTGAAGTCATCCGCTGGGGCGATCAGGTGCTAGGTGTAGAATTGCCTAAGTCTGTGGTTTTGGAAATTGTCCAAACAGATCCAGGTGTCAAAGGTGACACCGCCACAGGTGGGTCAAAACCAGCAACTCTAGAAACTGGCGCAATTATAATGGTTCCTTTGTTTATTGCTCAAGGAGAACGTATCAGAATTGATACTCAGGAAGATAAGTATATCAGCAGGGAATAATTTTTATCTCACCTGTTTTATCTCACCTGAAAATTTCCCTCTCAAATCGGGATGCGAGCTTTCTGCCACGAAAAACATTTCATACGGATAGGTTGAGGTAAGAAAAACTGTGCCATTGGACTTTAATGAAATCCGCCAATTGCTGGTAACTATTGCACAAACGGATATTGCAGAAGTAACCCTCAAAAGTAACGATTTTGAATTAACGGTACGTAGGGGGGTTAGTGTCAGCAATCAAGGGGGGTTAAGCGGTGCAGCTGGGTCGGGATTGACATCGATACCAACTGCACCCCAAGTGGCATTCACTCCGGGAACGGACGTAGCCACAAGTCGCGTTGTTGAAAATGCCGTGACTGGGGTGCAGTTGTCAGTAAATCAGAACTCAACGCTTGACCAGAGATTAGTAGAAGTGCCGTCCCCGATGGTGGGAACATTTTATCGCGCTCCGGCTCCAAGTGAATCGCCTTTTGTGGAGGTGGGCGATCGCGTCAAGAGCGGTCAAACAGTCTGTATCATTGAAGCAATGAAGTTGATGAATGAAATCGAAGCCGAAATATCCGGACAGGTAATGGAAATTTTGGTGCAAAATGGCGAAGCCGTAGAATATGGTCAACCTTTGATGCGAATTAACCCTGATTAAGTATTAATCTATATATGAAATGAGTAATTGTTAACATTTTCAGTCCTTGCGGGTTAAACAGTGATGAAACAAGCGTTGCCTGTACCCCCAGAAGTGGTGCAACAAGTAGCCGAATACTTCAGCTTATTGAGTGAACCGATGCGCCTACGGCTGTTGCACTTACTACGGTATGATGAAAAATGCGTACAAGAGTTGGTAGAGGCAACACAGACTTCTCAGGCGAATGTGTCAAAACACCTGAAGGTAATGTGGCAAGCGGGAATCCTTAGCCGCCGCAGTGAGGGAACTTGCGCCTATTATCGGGTGGAAGACGAAATGATTTTTGATTTGTGCAATCGGGTATGCGATCGCCTCGCCACTAGGTTAGAACAGCAAGCCCGTCATTTTCGGGTTTTGAATAGTAAGCTGTAAGTCATTAGTCTTTTGTCCATAGTCCATAGT
>CAXTNZ010000399.1:0-3650 GCA_964245695.1 uncultured bacterium
GAAGCGATCGCTCGTCGCATCGATTCCCAAGTGCGGGAAATTGCTGAAGACTGCTATGAGACAGCCAAGCGTCTGATTCGCGAAAATCGCAGCGTCACTGATCGCTTAGTGGATCTGCTCATCGAAAAAGAAACCATTGACGGCGAAGAATTCCGTCAGATTGTGGCTGAGTACACTGAAGTACCCGAAAAGCCGCAGTACGCACCTCAGATATAAGATAAAAAGCTCTTAACAAGTATTTCAGGAATTGAATCTGAAACAACTGTAGCAATAAGTGCTTTCAGCGAACATTAACAGGGGATGGCTAATACCATCCCCTTTTTTTTACCTTGAATTGCTGAGTTTCGCAAATCAGGCGAGTGATATTATGTCCGGCTAAATACTTGTCATTACGAACGCAGCGATAGCGAAGTGAAGTAATCGCAGAGTCCTTGCGATTGCTTGTCTGCGACACGCTCCGCGAACGTTCCACTTTGTTCCACTCGCTTCGGACATATCGTAACTGATTAAGCGGACTTGATATGAAAATCCGAAATAGTGAAAATGGGTAGCGTAGATAAAACTATATCCATTTTTATCTATATAAAATGAATAGTAAACAGAAATTATTAACTTTAATTACCGCAACAGTTGCGTTTTCTTCTTTGACAATCGGGACAGTTATAGCACAGGCGAAGCTAACAAACCAATCGAAAGTAACTCTCAACAGTATTGGAACAGTGCGAGTTGGGATGACTGTGAAAGAAGCAGCAAAAGCTGCGGGGACAAAACTAGTTGGCGATGCGCCTAATAATAGTTGCTACTATGTTAAACCGCAAGGAGAACCTCAAAATGTTGGCTTTATGGTGACAGGAGGTCGCATTTCCAGGGTGGATGTGAATCGGAATAGTCGCGTTACTACTTTCAGCGGCGCAGGTATTGGCGATACCGAAGCGCGGATCAAGTCCCTCTACCCAGGACAAATTACAGTCACTCCTCATAAATACGTTCAAGGTGGACACTATTTGACTTTGAGACCGAAAGACCGCGCTTATGGTAATTATCGGCTAATATTCGAGACTGATGGCAAGCGTGTGACTCAGTTTAGATCGGGTAAACTGCCGGAAGTCGAATTTGTGGAAGGGTGTTCTTAAAAGTTTTATTAAGTATTAAGTTTGTAGTCAGGGCTTCAGCCCTGATAACTTTTTTTATAAACCTTTTTTATCAGGGCTAAAGCCCTGACTACGAATCAAGACCAAAAGTTCAATAATTATATTGGGGATGGTGTGTACCATCCCTATTTTTTATCTTTCTACTTGATCTACTGCTTTGGGAACTCCCGCCGTCAAAACTTCATGTCCTGTGGGTGTGACTAAGACATCATCTTCGATGCGAATACCAATACCAACCCAACGCGGGGCTGTCTCTGGTTGGTCTTCTGCTAGTTTGGTATCTGGGACAATATAAAGTCCTGGTTCTACTGTCAAGACTTGACCTGGTTGTAAAATCTGCGGTTTATCGTCGCCATGCTGGTAAACACCTACATCATGGACATCCAAGCCTAGCCAATGACCGGTGCGATGCATGTAATAGGGTTTGTATTTTTCTTCTTCGATTAACTTGTCAATTTCACCTTTAAGAATGCCAAGTTCAACTAAACCTTCAGTAAGGACGCGCACTGCTGTATCATGAATTAATTTGTAGGGGTTGCCTGGTTGCACTTGGGCGATCGCCTGCTGCTGCGCTTCTAAAACAAGTTCATACAATGTCTTTTGTTCTGGCGTAAATTTACCCCCAACCGGAAATGTCCTAGTAATATCCGAGTTGTAATAACCATACGCACAACCAGCATCAATCAGCAGTAACTCGTTATCTTGCATCTGCCGATTATTTTCGATATAATGCAGCACGCAAGCATTCACACCAGAAGCGACAATTGAAGGATAGGCGGGTCCCATCGCACCCTGTTTTCTGAAGATGTGTTCGATTTCCGCCTGAATTTCATACTCGTAACGACCTGGTTGCGTAAATGCGATCGCCTGATTGTGTGCCTCAACTGCAATATCAGCAGCTTTTCGCATTAATTCCAACTCAGCTTGACTTTTCACCAGTCTCATGCTATGTAAGACTGGAGCAGTATCTTCAATAGCAATTGGTCCGGTACCGCGTTTGGGATAAGTTCGTAATAAGTGCTGGTAATGTCCGAGGATTTTGTCATTAAAAGAGCGATCGCGTCCTAAGTGATAATAAATGCGATCGGCTTTTTCCAAATACTGCGGCAATTTTTCATCCAGTTCCGAGATAGGATACGCTTCATCCGCGCCATAAACTTCCTTCGCTGCATCCACTCCGCAGCGATAACCACTCCAAACTTCCTGAGTTCTATCCTTGGGTTGCACAAACAATATAAAGCGGTGTTCTGCGTGATGGGGAGCTAAAACTGCTACCGCTTGCGCTTCGTTGAACCCCGTAAGGTAGAAAAAATCGCTATCTTGGCGGTAAGCATATTCAACATCATTGTGCATCACTGCCATAGGCGCACTGCGAAAGATAGCAGTACCATTGCCAATTTTTGCCATCAACTGTTCGCGACGCTGCCGATATTCTACTTGCATGGTTACTTGATAACTCAAATTCTTGTGATATCTTAACCTTTGGTAACTACATGCACATATCAAACCTCATTATAAGTAGTTGCTAATTCATCGGCTCGGGGGGAATGTTTCCTTTCACACAAAACCGAAATAATCAATAGCTCAATAAATGAACTACTCACCACAAACATTTAATCATAAAGATAACCGTTTAGATGCACTACTTGCTCTCCGGGGTTTTGCCTGTTTAATGGTAGTAATTTTTCATTGCAATCCTCCTAGAAATTCTATTTTATATAAAAATTATGACTTTAGCTGGCTAATATTTAGTCATGGGTATGTAGCAGTTTGGATTTTTTTTGTACTATCTGGCTACCTAATGGGTAAAGCATTTTATACTGAGCGATATACTACAGATGTACCTGGAGTTACAAAGTTCTGGCGTAACCGCGCTATTAGAATTTTTCCTCTTTATTATTTTGCCGTTTTAATTTTAACTTTATTAGTTTATCCAGATTGGCTGAAAATTGAAAAGTGGGGTTATTTAATTAGGATATGTACATTTAGTTATGATCTCTCATTACAAGTGCAGTCAGGTTTAAATTTCAATGCTGTTTTATGGTCACTTTCAACAGAAGTACAATTTTATATTCTTGTTCCATTTATATACACATACTTCAAACCTCATTTATTTAAAAGAAAACAAGTTTTGTTGTTAGCAGTTGGTATTTTTTTGATTTTTTTTATTTATAAATGTATATTTTGGATCATATTTAGTACGCAAATTACTGGGAATTTTTCCTATATGTTCAAGTACTGGTATGCTCCAATTTTAATGAATTTAGACTTATTTATAAGTGGTTTTATACTGAATGCATGGTTACAAAAATCAACAAAATTTGAGGATCAGTCAAAGATTAAATTCTCTAAAATATCGTATAAATTACCTAAGTTATCTAAAAAATATCTAGCTGTTATTTTATTTGTTATGTTGTATTTATTTACAGCACATCACTTATATCATCAAGAATTATGGAATTTACCAGAACGTGCTGGTAAAGGAATTAGGACTGCTAC
>CAXTNZ010000400.1:0-3604 GCA_964245695.1 uncultured bacterium
GGTAAGGCGATTAGCATAAAATCTTACCCTCAATAACTTTTCAAACATCCTCTTAACTGAACCGTATTGGTCTGTAATCAACAATGAATAAACGGTTGTTTCCTAACTAATAAAAACAACCGTTTATTTTTTTACAGCGGCGTTCGCCGAGAAATTATGAATAAAAATAACTCACACTTTTGGAGATATAACTATGGCTACTAAAACCAAGAAGCTTGTCAAAATTAATGATTCCACAATGGGTATTTACCAACTCCCGTCATATCAAGAAAGCAAGCTCAAGGCAGTCTACTATGCTCTACAGGAAGTTTATGGAAAATCTTCTGAAGCCAAGTCTGGTACAAACTGGAAAAAGGCTGAATGGGAGGAA
The DNA here is from genome assembly GCA_964245695.1 of uncultured bacterium. Taxonomy (GTDB): domain Bacteria; phylum Cyanobacteriota; class Cyanobacteriia; order Cyanobacteriales; family Nostocaceae; genus Hassallia. The sequence goes on from CAXTNZ010000400.1 coordinate 371, forward strand.
TTCAAAGCAAAGTTCCAGGAAACCTTCGGCACAGTTGAACAACCCAAGTATACGGTTGAACAGATAATTCAATTCTCTATCGACCGTTTCAACAAGGGTCTTCCCGAACTATTAGAAGTCAACCGCAAAACTTGGCAGCGTCGAGAAAAATATCTCGCCAATCAAACAGAAGTTATTTAACTAATCTACAAGAAATATCACTCATAACCGAGTGATATTTCTTTTTTTAATAGGTGCATTCGCACAATAAATACAGAAAATCATTCATTATTGAGATAACTATGGCTGCTAAATCCACTAAAACCCAGCTGACTGTAATCGACGATTCCTTAATGGGTGAATATCAAATTGATGCTTTTTCTGAGCGCAAATATAATGCAGTCTTCTACAGCATTAAAGATATCCACTATCTCGAATCAAAACTAATGTTGGGCGAAGCATTCGATAAGGAAGCTTTCAAAATCCAGTTTGAACTCACTTTCGGCAAGGCAGAAGATAAACAATATAACCTCGAAGAACTTCTAACTTTCGCCAAAGAGAAATTCAATTTGGGAATGGAAGAACTCTTGCTGCATAACAAGAAATCTTGGCAGCGCCGGGAACAGTGGCAAAAGCAATATGCCGAAGTTGAACTGGTAAAACAAGATTTACCGTTCTAACAAATAAGAAACAGTCGGGATAACATCCTGGCTGTTTGTTTTTCAACCGATTCAAAAGCGTTCGCTCAACTTCTACGAGAGAAACAGTATTTCAAATATCAACTCTAACAGAAGGTAATTATGAACATCGTAGCCGATTTCAACATCAAGCTAAAGGCCAGCATCTCGCTCAAATGACTTATCTTCCTGATTGTCGGCAGTGGCACACTACTGTACTGCTTTGGGCATAAATTAAGTAGAAAGAACAGTTGTGTTAATACAACTGTTCTTTCTACTACTATACGTTCACATCTAGTTTATTGACTCGCCAAATAAAGGGGCAGCCTAAGCCTTATCACTTTTATCACTCATAGTTAAAAATTCTTTAGGTACTTCACGAGGCGTATAGTTAGGAACCCTCTTGACAAGAGTATTAGCATTCATTTTAATATCAGCAACGCCAGCAGGTTTAGCTGTAGGAGTACCAAACAAAGGTTGCGATCGCTCATGACCAGTTGCTCTATCAAATTCCAACACCATATGCTCGTGTAACGCAACTACATCTGCCATACGGTTGCCCAGACTACTAGCTATATCTGGAATCGGAATATTGGCGTGCCAAGATACTGGAATATCCTGTTTCTGGAAGTAAGTATCAACCTCGGAACGAATATAATCGGCTGTACCACCACAAAATACCAATTCCTGTACATCATCTTCGATCACAGAGCGCAACCACCGTGCTACTGCCCGCCAATACTCATCCCTGGCAAGCAATACTGACAAGCCAAGACATCCCCAAATCGCTAGTAATCCCCCGATTGGGAAAACCATCTCGAACAATAAAAGCGCTCGCATTACGATAACCCACCATCACAAACATCGAAGTAGGTATAGTACCCCCCAAAGTGCGTCTGCGATAAAAAAATATACCGCTTCCTTCAGATGCCACGTTGTAGTAAGCCATCTTCACCCGCATCTTACCCGCTGGAGTTTCAAATCCTGTAAAAACCTCCTTCAATCGAGTTTCCAACTGAACCTTGTCTTGAGTCTCCCCTGGTGGCAGCAAAATATTCAAATAAACAGAAACATTATTCCCCAGTCCCAATTTCTCTTTCGCCAACCAAATTGCCCCACATACCTTGGGTACTGCCAGCTCGTACTTAAGTTCTTTCAATTGCGATATTCCTCGAAACTGGTAACGAGCAAGTGCGCCCAGTACATAGTATTCACCGCGTACACCTACCCAAGCACGAGATTCAGGCAGCCCTTCTGGTTGTATATTCTCAACCGAAGCCTTCGCCACATCAGCAACTTCAGAGTCCATCAACAAAACTTGCGGCTTCCCTTCCGGATATTCCTGTACAATCGCCTTAGTCTTGCTTCCACCCATGTCTAAAGTTAAAACAATTTTCTTAGGTTGAGCTTTATCGCTAGTTTTAGCCATATATGAAATTTTTTATTAACGAATGATTTTGTAACAACCAATCTAACCCACACGTAAATGAGAGGGGGTTAGTTCATACAAATTTCAAAAAGCCTATCTTTTATTAAGGCATTGTAATAACATAAACTACCACTCTAGCTATGCTCCTTTCCTCTTGAACAAACACATGGCAATTAATTATGTAGCTTAGATTTAATAGCAATATTGGGTGGAAAGAATTACTTGAATGAAGGCTTGAAGATTTAGGATAAACGCTATACAAATTAGCCAAGAAATATGCTCTTATTGCTGGAGAAGAAAATAGCCCAGCAACAAGATATCATTCAGCAATTGGCAAATTTTTTGAAGAACCTGAAAGGTCTAAGTTAAAAACAGTCGAAAATGTTATAAAAGCGCTAGGTGGGGAAATAATCATTGGGTACTCTGTGCAATGCCCTTTGGGCACGCACTCGCGTTCACACATCCTCATATCTGCGCTTATTCGGCGACTTGCACCCGGAGACAGCAGGCTCACTTTTTTCCGTTTTACCAACTTTCAATGATTGGGGATCGGGTAAGATATCTAGGGCAGACATATGACGAAACTCAACGGAACAAGGGGTAGCGTTACCGCCAGGGCAGCCAGATTTTGAGCGTTTTACCAACTTTCGGTTAAAAGTTGGCATTTAAGCTTATAAACCTCGGACAGCAGGGGATGAATTTGCTCGTAGTTTTGAGGATGCACCCCAATGATTGCTTTAGCATCTGTTGTACCATCAGGCATGGTAGCTCCATTCAGGTTAGCTCCACTGATGTTGGCTTTATATAGGATTGCGTCGTTTGCGCCTCGTTGGTCACGTTCAACGGAACGAGTGTGATCTGGTCGCTGACCACGCCTGCTTGCCCTGCGTGAGCAGTCGACATTGCTGCACGAGCCGCCCCTGGAACTGTACGAAGCCAGGGAAGCTTACAGATCCAGGCTCGTGGGCCAAAACAGGATCTCGTTCACGTCTACCCCCTCCGGCTGGCTCATCGCGAAGGAGGCCACCCGCGCGAATGAATCAGCAGGAATCGCCATCTCCTAACGTCTCTAACAGTCGCTCTTCTTTGCGGCGGCAAATTCTACAAGAGTTTGTCGGGCGTTATGGGCAGATCTCTGATTCGCTTGCC
>CAXTNZ010000401.1:0-3550 GCA_964245695.1 uncultured bacterium
GTTTTTGGTGACGCTTTTGGTGAAGGAGTGGGCGAAGTTTGTGGAGTGGGGCTGACTTTACCCTGAGTGGTTGGTGACGCTTTTGGTGAAGGTATAGGCGCAGCGCTGGGTGTGGGACTAGGTTTGGCTGTTAGTTTCCGTTTTAATGCTACGCCTAATGTCAGAGGACCTTTGCGATCGCTTCCCTCATTAAACTGCAAATTTTCGCTTTGCAAATCGCTTTCTGCCCAACTTTTGGGATAAGGTTTAGTTACTATCAAAGTGGTTGACTCGACACCAGGCACTGGGGTAACTTCCAGAGGACGGGCTAACGGATAAAGCGAAATGCCGTTACCAAAATCTTTGGTAATCGGATGTTGCCCATATTCTGTCACTAAAGCAACCGCAGGACCAAGCCCCACGTTGTTAGAAACATCGACTGCTAAACGATTATCAAGGCGCACACCCCACTCTTTTAGTAAGCTATCGAGTTTAGGGTCGGTATTTGGATCAACCATCAGCAGCAAGTTACCACCTCGATTGAGATAGTCTTGCAAAGCTTTTACCTCATTGTCAAACAAAGCTTTTTTCGCACCTGCGACGATTACGACAGCCGCATCATTAGGAACTCCTGACTTCTCTGCCAGATTTAGCGCTGATGTGGTGAAATTTTTCTCGCCTAATGCTTGAATTGCTTGCGAGATTGCACCTTCACCAGCCGAAAGTTGACGTTCGCCGTGACCTTGAAGTAAGTAAACTTTAGCTGTGCTTGTACTTGTGATTTGTTGCAGACGATTAGTTAAGCGAATTTCTGACAAACGTTCGTTCTGATTCACCACCTGCACTAACTGTCGTTTATCCTGAGACTCTAAGTAAACTTCTCCATAATCTTTCACGCCAAATTTATCTGCCAAACCTGGTCTAGATTGCGGATCGACGAACTCAAACTTAAACTTTGAGCTGTAGCGCTGATAATTTTCCAACAATTCCAAATCTTGGGGATTTCGATTAACATCAAACACCCACACCTTTGCAGGCTGTTGCAAAGAATGTACCAATTCCCGTGATTGCGGTGCAAGAGTAAATAACTGAGTATCAGTTAAGTCTGTCCGTAGGTGATAGCGAGTGCCTAAGAAATTAATTAAACCTAAAATTGCCAATACTGCAAGAGTCGCAACCAAGGCGTTTGTACCAGCTTGGGTAGAACGACGTCCCCACCAGTTACTTCGTTGGATTTGCCAGATTAGCCAAATACCGATGATGACAATTCCCGCAATCAGCAATGCTGATGGAATTGTTCCCCACTTTTGGGATATTAACCCCGCTGTTAAGCCGGCAACAAGTAAAAATGGACCAAACCAAAATAAATATTTCCAAAGTTTCTTTTTAGCGATGCTCTTCATAATTATTAGTCAATAGTCAATGGTCAATGGTCAATGGTCAATGGTCAATAGTCAATAGTCAATGGTCAATGGTTAATAGTCAATGGTCAATGGTCAATAGTCAATGGTCAATGGTCAAGGTATCTTTGGACTATGGACTTTTTGACTGTGGACTTTGGACTCTATACTTTAGACTTTTGACTACTGACTTTTGACTTTTGACTACTGACGTTGGACTTTTGACTATTGACGTTGGACTTTTGACTACTGACGTTGGAATCGTAATGCATCAATTGATTGAGCTGTGAGAAAGATGCCTAAAAGAATGTAACTGGCAAATAATATCAAGCTGCTGGTATCGAAAATTCCTTGTACTAGGGTATTGTAATGTTTGAGCAAGGATAAATGACCTAGAGCTTCTCCCACACCACCGCCAATATTTTTGGCGATTAAATCTATGAACAACAGCAATAAAATCACTGCGAATGTCAGGACGGCAGATAAAATTGTGCTGTCTGTTAAAGAGGAAATAAACATCCCTAAGGATAATATTGCCGCTGCTAGCAAGATTAATGCTAGATGACCTAGCAAGGGAATTATAGGAGACATTGGTGGATTTGAACCACTCAAAGCGATCGCTTCAAACGCCAGTAGTGGTGCGACCATCGTTGTAAAAAATGTTAGCACCCCCAATAACTTACCTACAGCTACCGCCCAGTTTGTTACTGGCGATGTGGCTAAAAGTTCCAAAGTGCCGCGTTTGCGTTCTTCGGCATAAAGTCCCATTGAAAGAATAGGTAGCACGAACAACAACAGCCACCCCATCCGATCCAAAAATGCCCGCACAAATTCGTAGGGAACATCGATTGGCGGTACTGGCACTCCTATCTGTTGCCCTTGTAAATCTAATGCCGCAACTGTTGGTAAAATACCTTCTGGTCCCAGCAAAATCAAGACAAAGAACAATCCAGATAATAGCCAAAACACGCTAGCGATCGCATAAGCTAAAGGCGATACAAAATAGCTTTGTAACTCTCGGCGATAAATGGCAATAATATTACTCAGCACTACACCCATTTACGCTGCTCCTTCTTTGGCTTCAGAGTCGTCTACCTCAGTCTGCAAGTTTTTTTCTTCTGTGGTCAGTTGCAAGAATACATCTTCCAACGTGGCGCTAACACGCCGCATTTCATATAAACCGAATTCTGCACGCACCAACGCCATAACAATTTCTTGTCCTGGTTCGGTTCCTGGTTGCGATATTACCCGCAAATAAGCTCGGTTATCCTGAATTGGGGTATGACTATGCATTCCGGCTGTCGGCATCGATTCTACCAGACTTACACCAGGTACGTTTTGCAGTACCTGTTTGGCTAATGCCGCTTCTCCCTCTATTTCCAATTCATACCCTGAACCTCCTGTCAACTGCGTCATCAGATTTTCTGGCGTATTAGTTGCTACTACTCTGCCACGATTAATAATTGCTACGCGGTTACAGGTCATGCTCACTTCTGGCAAAATGTGCGTGCTGAGAATAATTGTGTGAGTACCAGCGAGACTTTTAATTAAATTCCGCACCTCAATGATTTGCCGAGGATCAAGACCGACAGTAGGTTCATCCAGAATGATAGCTGGTGGATCGTGAACGATCGCCTGAGCAATGCCAACTCTTTGGCGATAACCCTTAGAAAGTTTGCGAATAATTATATGACGCTTGTCTTGTAAATTGCAGCGTTCCATAGCTGCTCTTACCTTGTTAGTGCGATCGCCTGCGGGTACTCCCTTAATCCGCGTCACAAAATACAAAAATCCCTCAACAGTCATCTCTGGGTATAAAGGTGGTGTTTCTGGTAAATAGCCAATTCGCTGCCTTACCGAGAGAGAATTTTCATGGACATCATAGCCAGCAATCCGGACTGTACCACTTGTCGCTGGTAAATAACCAGCTAAAATCCGCATGGTTGTAGTTTTACCAGCGCCATTTGGTCCCAAAAACCCCAAAATCTCACCTTGCTCTACGTTAAAAGTAACATCAGTAATTGCTGTCGTTGAGCCGTATATTTTACTGAGACCATCAACTTCAATCATCGTCGGATTCAGCTGATCGCTACTGAGAGGACATTAAAAGATATTAAATCAATATTTTCAAAATGCAGAAGAAGTTAGGGAGATGAGGGGAATGGGGGAGT
>CAXTNZ010000402.1:0-3541 GCA_964245695.1 uncultured bacterium
CCCCTCATCCGCACGGTTGCCGCAAACCCTGACCATCGGTATATTTTGAGTAAATCATTTGCGAAACTTTCGGCGGTTTTTCGCCAATATGAAACGCTCGCACACGTTCTTCAATTAGGCGATCGCTATTCGTCACTCGTTCAAATTGCCGTTTGTGTTCTGCCCAAGATTCTACAATTTGCGTTTCTAGAAAGCGACCTGGGTCTGATAAATCTTGATACAAACCCCACCGAATCGCTCCATCACGTCGGCGAATTTGACTTAGTGCTTGGATCGCTTTAGTAAACTCCTCCGCGTTAGCTGGGTCAATGCGATACTCTAAACTAATCAACACAGGTCCATCATTCGGACATGGTTCAAAAGCATGTGTAGGTTGATCCCAATGCAGCGAAGACCGCAAATCCAACTTTTCCGCACAGCGCAAGCGATAGCGTGCAGTCAGTGCCACAGCCACAATCAATCCCACCCCGGCACTAGTCAAAGCTACAGTAATGCTTGTACGTTGAGCTACCAAACCCCACAACAAACTTCCCAACGTCATACATCCCTGGAATACAAGTAAATGCACAGATAAAGCTCTCGCACGCACCCAGGTTGGCACGGCTGTTTGCGCTGACACACTGAAACTAACCATACAACTAAGAGAAGCAATTCCCACCAGCAGCATCAACGCACATACTACGTAAAAATTCCGCACTGTTCCTAGCGCCAGCATCATTATACCCATCAAGACTGATGAGCCTGCCACCAATTTATCTATAGAAAACTGCTCCCGCAGCTTCGGTAAAATGAACGCTCCCGCTAATCCACCGATACCCCAAAAGCCGAGAATCACTCCGTATCCGAAGGCATCGAGCTTTAATTCTCGTCTTCCTAAAAGCGGTAAAAGGGCAAATAAAGCACTAGCAAATAAAATGTAAGCCGATGTGCGAATTAGCACTGATTGAAAAGTTGGAGCGTAGCGCACGTAACGAATGCCCGCTTGTACGGCTCCAATGAAGCGTTCTGTCGGTAATGCGCTTTTTTGCGGCGTGCGACGCCACTGATAAACTACTAATATCACCCCAACGAAGGAAGCGGCATTAAGCAGAAAAACTGCTCCCGTACCAGCTTGAGCGATAATTATCCCCGCTAAAGCAGGACCAATCGAGCGCGAAAGGTTAACTACAATGCCGCTGAGGGTGACAGCTTGGGGAAGTTCTTCTTTTTCTACTAGTTCTGGGGTTACGGCTTGCCATACAGGCATATTCATCGAACTGCCGAGACTGAGGGCAAAGGTGAGAACTAAGAGAATCCACGGTGTAGTAATGTTTGCCAGGGTGAGAAATCCCAACAAAGCAGCTACAATCAGCATCCAACCCTGAGTCCACAAAATCATCTTTCGTCGATCAACGACATCTGCCAGCGCTCCCGCAGGTAATGCCAGCAAAAAAAACGGCAAGCTTGACGCTGCCTGCATCAACGCAATTAAAAACGGCGACGGTGAAAGCGAAGTCATCAACCAGGCTGCACCTACGTCATGCATCCAAGTGCCAACACTTGACACCGCTGAGGCTGTCCAAAGGGCACGAAATACAGGCTGACGTAGGGGAGTCCACATCGAAACAGAAGCTGCTGGTGCGGTCATAACCAAAGAAGTAGGGGAGGGGAAAAGGGGGAAGTAACAATTGTAATTATTACTCTCCACTTCTGTGAGGATATAAAACTCAAGCGACGAAAAGCAACTTTTTTTTAATTGGGGTACTTGACGGTTGATCTAATTAGCAGCCAGGAAGAGTGTTATTTAGTACTACAAAATTATATACACTTAAAGTAGGCGTAGAACCGAGTCCTTGCCGCAGGCATCGCTTATTCGCTTATTTTTTTTTAGAGGAGCGAATCTCAACATGGATTGGCAATCACTCATTGTTGTCAGCAGTGTTATTTCATTCGGAACTTTAGAAAATCTGTTTCCCTTTTTCACCTTTAAACAGAGTTTCGATAAAAGAGTTTATTCTAATTTAGTTTTAGGTTTGATAAATTTTTTGGCAATCAATTTTACTGTAGCTTTACTCTTAAATGGCATTTGGCAACATTCAGGGCTAGGGATTTTTCATTTCATTCATTCACCTGTCTTAAAAATCGTCTTGTCTTTTTTATTGCTTGATGGATATATGTATGCGTGGCACAGATTAATGCATACCCTGCCTATTGCATGGCGTTTTCATAAAGTTCATCATACAGAACTGTTAATGAATACTTCTACTGCTTATCGCTTTCATCCAGTTGAAGCAATTTTAGCTAATTTACCTAAGTTATTTTTAATTTGGTTATTTGGTATTACTCTAGAAAACTTATTATTCTATGAAATCTTTTTGGCATGTGAATTAATCTTTCATCACAGCAATTGGGCTATTCCGTTAAAAATTGATAGATATCTCAGCTATCTAATTGTCACACCTAATTATCATCGCTCTCATCATTCTCAAGCCCGAAAAGAAGCAACATCAAATTATGCGAGTTTTTTCACTATATGGGATATAATTTTCAATTCTTATAATTATCCTCGCAATCCAAAGGCGATTAAATTAGGTTTAAGTCAGGAAAAGAAAGAATTAAGTATTATAAGTTTACTAAAATTGCCTTTTTAATTTGGTAATAGACATAGGGGTGATAATTAATTATGCGTTACCTGAAACCTTTGTAGAGACGCGATAAATCGTCGTCTCTACGTCTTTGAAAACAGATGTCTAATGCCCAATTATCATTATCTACAGAGAAACAGTTTTTACAGCGGCTCCCTGTTGACAAATTTGCATCGGTTGAGCCGATCGCAAGACTGCATCCAACAACCCCGGAAACAGTTCATCTATATCCTGACGCCGCAGCATGTTAATATGCTGTGTGCCTTCCTTGCGCGTGAACACTACCCCCGATTCGCGCAAAATCTTAAAGTGATTGGACATGGTGGATTTGGCGATCGCAAAATCAAACCCCGCGCAAGGTTGCGATCCAATCGTTGCCAGCAGCCTGACAATCTCTAGTCTCACTGGGTCGCCTAACGCATATAGTACTCCCCATAAAGTTATGTCTTTTCGATCTGGGTGATAAAGAAATCTCATACTTGCATTATCTCAAAAAATTGACTATATTTATTTTGTTCGATAAAATCGAATTAACGAATCATACAGGAGGACTATTATGTCATCCGTTACAAACGTAACAGAAGCCAGCTTTAAGCAAGAAGTCCTAGAAAGTGAAATTCCCGTGTTAGTGGACTTCTGGGCGCCTTGGTGCGGTCCTTGTCGGATGGTGGCTCCAGTAGTCGATGAGTTTGCTGGGGAACACGTAGGACAGGTGAAAGTGGTGAAGTTGAACACAGATGAAAATCCCACTGTCGCTAGCCATTATGGAATTCGCAGCATTCCCACACTGTTGGTCTTTAAAGGCGGTCGGCAAGTAGATACGGTTGTAGGTGCAGTACCCAAAACAACCTTGACTAAAACTTTAGCACAGTATCTGGGGACTGGGGACTAGGGACTAGGGACTGGGGACTAGGAGG
>CAXTNZ010000403.1:0-3500 GCA_964245695.1 uncultured bacterium
AAACAGCAGAAGTAACCCCGCAAACATCAGGATTGGGACGTACTGTTCAATGTCAAGGGAGATGATTTGGGCACCTACTGCTGTACCAATGTTGGAACCTAAAACCACCCCTAGGGATTGTACAAAGGTCAGGACTCCAGAACTTACCATTGCAATCACCATAATGATGGTGACGGATGAGGATTCCAGGAAGGTTGTAGCTACGGCTCCTGTCAAGACTCCCGCAAAGCGGTTGGTAGTGCACTTGCTGAGGAAGCCTTTCATGCGATCTGTCCCCATTTCTTCCAGTCCTTCAGATAGTCGGGTAACACCATAGATAAACAGCACTAAACCCGCCAATGCACCCATAGCCATGGCGAAGAAGTTTATGACTTCTTCTTGCTCTTCTGCTTCTCCTTCAACAGATGCAGCAGGAGCCTGAGCAATGTCAAATTTGATATTCCGTTGTCCACTTTCCGCCTCAGCAGCTTGAGCATTGACGCTGACCTCTACAGATGCTGATGAACCTAAAAATGGCAGATCAAGACTCCAAAGAGAGGGATAAACAATCAAAGTCATAACGAAAACGGCGATACTCAACCATTTGAGTATTTTGCTACTAAATTTTTTCCCAATAAGCATGGTTGTTCCTCAAAGTACATGTATTTTGCTCTTCTTAACAATGCATGAATATGTTACGTAAACATGCAGAAATGCAATTATGATACTATGTCTCTGATTCTTTATGTCAGTAAAAAAAAATAGTGTTAATAATGTACAAAGAATATTTAAATCTTAACCAATAATTAATCATAAGTTAGTTTTCCGTTAACCTATAAGCAATTTATGAGTGTTATGGAAAATATCTCCTACTTAAGAATACTGAATTGATTTTAAAGGTTGTTTTTCAGAGTGTAATCATTTAAAGGATGTTATAAAAGTCGAAGCAAGTCAAAAATCATGCGAGTCGTCTGACCATGATACGAATCATCGCGATATAAATAAAAGTCTCGGAAGTTTCTGGTAGCCTTTCATAATCCGTTGACGAGAACGCCGACACCAATTGAGCCTAGCCTTAGGTACGGCATTGTCAACTTAAGGCAGCAGTCACAAGAGCGAGCATGATAGCCCCGCGAGCGCAGACACGACTGTTGATTATGCAGCCATGTTGATGGCAACTAGTTCTCGCCAGATATCAAATCGTTGGTGTATTTCGTGACGATATTCAGAAGCAGTAAGTAGATGTTGTTTGGAGTGAAAGTGACCTCGGATGAATTCGTGCATCTGAGAGAAATCGCAGGGGACTTGAACTTGCGCATTCGCTTCTCCCGCAGCCGAGTCGGTTGGTGGGAATTCTGCTTTAAGGGTTGTTCAACCCCTTATGAGTAGCGATCGCTCCACTCCAATGAGGATTTCCTCCTTGGCTGCTCCATAACTCTTGAGTTTGTCCTTTGACGATGACCCGAGGCGCAAAACCCTGTTTCTTAAGCGACGATTACGGAAAAACTTCTTAGCTGCTTTTGTGTCACGTCGGCTCTGCATCAGAATATCCAGCACATTGCCCTCAAGGTCTACTGCCCGCCACAGGTAGTACTTTTGACCGTCGATGGTAATCACTACCTCACCCTTGATGCCATTTATCGCACTTGTTGGGGCGGACGGCGGCGTATCTCATTGGCATAGTGCTGTCCAAACTTTTTGCACCACTCCCGAATACTTTCGTAGGTGACGAAGATGCCGCGATCTTGGCATCATCTGTTCCACATCCCGATAGCTTAAGGGAAATGTGTTGTAGAGCCAGACGCAGTAGCTGATGATCTCGGCAGGGAAACGGTAACGGCGGTACAAGGACGACTTTTTGCTCATGGGAGAATTATCCCAGATTTTGTTGTCCTCCTTCAGCCCCAGGGGCAGAGAATCAAAGACGCGATCGCTCACTCAAACTTAGACTCTACTCAGCGCGGGGTGTACAGGAATACTGGATTGTTGAACGGCAATTGCAACAAGTTGAAGTCTATCGACGGGAGAAAGCAATTCTGGGGTTAATGGCAACACTATATGTCAGTGATGAATTGACTAGTCCCTTGCTGCCTGGTTTTACTTGCCCTTTGGCACGCTTGTTTACCTAAGGAGCGTTTTTCCACTTAGCGGCTACATTAAAACCTTCTATTTGTTTTGTTTTGGTAACTTTTATGTTGCTATAGAACCAAGAAACACCAGGTGTTAATCCTAAATCATCCAAGGACTGCCATTTTTCATTTTTCATTTCAATATTTTCATTCTTTTTTAATCTCAGACAAAACTCCACTTCTTTCGCCCGGAGCCAGTTAGCTAGTTGGACAGAACGAAACTCACTATCTCCCAACGTAATCATTTGATATTTTTTGAATAATGGTAATACTTGAGAACATACTCTTTTTTGCTCAGCCAAATTCCTGGAACCTAATTTAGGTAAAAGTTCAAAATACACAAAAATAGCTCTAAAATCATAAATCATGCTTAATTTTTTTCGCTTTCAGATGGTTCTATCAATTACCAAATAGAAGACTTGATTATCTGGGAAATTTTGAGCTAACCAATCTTTAATTATTGGAAACCTTCATCGTTTTAATGTTGAGGCTATGTAATGATAAAAATAAGATTGATTTTTATCCGCCTACTCTCAAATAAAATCGGTAAAGGTAAAGCGTATCGCTATTTTTTCTAACCTGACTTCTTTAATATTTTGCAGTACATTAATCAGAATATTGAAAACCAACAATTCTGATGGCTCTAGTTGATCTTCTAGGTGGTTTTGGTACAATGTAGGCAGCATTTTATCAATCTTATTGGTCTTGTTGACAATGGCAGACCTATCTTTTTCTACCATGATTCGGTCAAATCTTTATCCCATATATCTTTTGGGGAGCTTGTCGCCCCCTCAGCCCTAGACCAGCAGGCTCTTCTCGGATTGAACCTAGAATCACCCCTCAGGCTGATACAAAGCTTACCTTTGCAACCTGGACCGATTTTAACGAAGATTGTGGCGAGAGCAGATTATGGGCAGGGGTGCATTTTCGGTCTGCTATCGACGTAGGTAAAACCACAGGCAACAAATTCGCTGACTTGGCGTATGAATATATCCAGACCCTTATAAATGGAACAGCACCAGAAAGAAGACCAAGCGTAGGGGCGTTGCGGAAAGAGTCAACGGAAGCACGCTTTGACCCGATCCGCTGTAGACTCAATTCATTGGGGTTGTGTCTGACTGATAATACTCACATTTGGCTCGGAGGCAGCATTCGCGTTAAATACAGCATCAAATGCACCGCGATCGCCGAGTAAGTTCGCTCTCAAAAACAGCCCACTCCATCGCGCGATCGTCTCGGTCGCCGTTGCTTGGTCTAAGGTGGGTCTGTTTGGCTCACGCGAAGGGTTATCTTCATTGGTGATGCCATAGTGGTTTGCACCTTCTACAGTAATCAAGGCTTTGGGAGGATTAAGAATCTGATCGTAAGTGTTTTGACTCCGAATCGGTAAAG
>CAXTNZ010000404.1:0-3444 GCA_964245695.1 uncultured bacterium
AGCGGCAAGCCCTCCTCTCGATAGTCAGGTTGACAGATTACCTTTTAAATGCATTAGTCTTGAGGATAAAAAACATTTGTTTTTTATCCTCATTTTCAACAGAGATGCGATTAAAGGGCTTTTCCCCCGTATCATTACACCTACCCAGCCTATATAAATAAGTCAAAAATATCTTTGTCGTTTTTATTATTTATACTAGTATCAACTATCTTCGATAGAAATATCCACTAGTTGACAATCTCTGTGAAGGTTGCTTGCACTCTTCGCCCTCCTCAGCTTTACGCTAAAACTTTTGCTAAGTTTCATAGTCAAATCAGATGAGAAAAGTTACCATGTCAAATGTTTCATTACTTATAAGTAGTTGGCGGAGGCTTGTCAATATTAAGTGTGTTAGCAAGACTATTGTTATCGTTTTGCTATTATTTGAAATAATTCCAAAACTAATAAGTAGCTCAACCTAATTAAACTTAAAATGTCATTACGAGCGGAACGCAGTGAAGCGTAAAGCCTTCGGCATAGCTTCGCTTAGCGCGTAGCGTCTCGAAGAGAAGTAATCGCAGCAACTCTATTTTACGTTTTTCAATGTTGATCTACTTAATAGTTTTATAAAAAATCATGACTCAACCTAATCAACAAATAAAAAATGTTCAAGTTTCCAATGTACAGCCGATCTGGAAGTTTTGCACATTATATCTTTTTACTTTCGGAATTTATCAACTACCGTGGGCGCATAAGCAATGGAAATTTATTAAAGAACGCGAGAATCTGAAGATTAGTCCTTGGTGGCGCTCTTGGTTTTTACCTTTTTATTTATATAGTTTATCCCAAAAAGTTTTTGCCCTAGCTGAGGAACAAGGATATAGAAAAAAGCCTTCGCCTTTTCAAGTGACACTTTTATATTGGATATTTATCGTTCTGGGAAGATTGCCCGATCCATTGTGGCTGATAGCACTATTTGCTTTTGTCCCATTATTAACAGTTTTAAAGGCAATTAATTATTACTGGGAACAACAACAGCCAAATATACCAATAAACGAATCTTTTACAGGCTCGGAAATTGTGTGGATTGTGTTCGGTGTAATTTTTTGGTTGTTGGTAATTATTGGTTTGTTGATACCGAGTAATACACCACAATAAAGTTAGAGTTTGTAGATGCTCAAAAATATTGCTAATTTTTAACTTGTTGATAGAGGCTTAATAGTACTTGATTCTTAAATAACCTAACAAAGTATGAGCTACTGCCTCAACCCTGATTGTCATAAACCCCAAAACCCTGTTGGTGCAAATTTTTGCCAAACTTGCGGAGCAAAACTAAAGCTAAAAGAAAGATACCGTGCTATTAGTCAAATAGGTGAGGGTGGATTTGGTAAAACATACCTCGCAGTGGATCAAGACCGAATGAACGAAACCTGCGTGATTAAACAGTTTTCACCGTCCCCGGAAATTCAAGGAAATTCCCAAGCGCTAAACAAAGCAATTGAACTGTTTAACCAAGAAGCAATTCGGTTATACGAACTAGGAAAACACGATCGCATTCCGAATTTGCTGGCATATTTTGAACAAGACAAACGTCTGTATCTGGTGCAAGAGTTTGTCGATGGACAAAATTTATTCAAAGAGTTGGAACAGTATGGAGTCTTTGGCGAAAGCCTAATTTGGCTGCTTTTGGCTGATTTGTTACCGGTGCTAAAATTTATTCACGAACGCGGGGTAATTCACCGAGATATCAAACCGGATAATATTATGCGCCGTCAAAGCGATCGCGCGATTGTCCTCATCGATTTTGGCGTATCCAAACAAGCTAGCGGCACCATTATCAGCGGTGCGCGGGGTACATTGGCGGGAACGCCAGGATATGCGCCAGATGAACAAATCCGCTTCGGCGAAGCATATCCAGCTAGCGACCTTTATGGCTTGGGTGCAACTTGCATACATCTGATGACGGGAATGCACCCTTCTAACCTCTACAATTCCTGGGAATCTCACTGGATATGGCGAGAATATCTGCAATCAATAAATATAACTATCAGCCATGAGCTAGAGCAAGTTTTAAACAAGTTGCTTAAAGACCGCGTAGGCGATCGCTATCAATCAGCAGATCAAGTACTATCAGACTTGAATGAAACAACCAGCAGCGCTAATATCCCCCCAACAATCATTAACCATCCGACAGCACCACCGAAAACAGCACCTCCTAAAACCCAAGGTTGGCGATGTGTCCACACCCTCACAGGTCATGCAGCATCCGTGCGATCCGTCGCCATCAGTCCAGATGGTCAGACTATTGCTAGTGGCAGTGACGACAGTACCATTAAACTGTGGGATTTAGGCAATGCTAGATTAATTCGCACCCTTACTTCTCAGTCAGGATTGTTTAAACGCGAGTCAACCTGGATTACTTCCCTCGCCTTTAGCCCACAAGATAATATTATCGCTAGTGGTAGTTTAGAGAAAACTATCAGAGTGTGGGATTTTGTAAGTGGTAATCTAATTCGTATTCTCAAAGGGCATTCAGATTCAGTTTATGCGATCGCTATCAGCTCCGATGGTCAAACTTTAGTTAGTGGCAGTAGAGACAACACCATTAGAATTTGGAATCTACCCACAGGCAGATTAATTCGCAATATTCTCGGACATTCTAACTCTATTTCTGCCGTTACCATCAGCCCCGACGGTCAAACCCTCGCCAGTGGTAGTCGCGACAACACGATTAAAGTTTGGAACCTACTCAACGGCAAACTGCTTCACACTTTCACTGGGCATTTAGACTGGGTTTATAGCCTCGCCTTTAGTCCTGATGGTAACATTCTCGCCAGCGCCAGTCGCGACACAAGCATTCAACTGTGGCATCTGCGCCGTGGGACAATGGTTCACACCTTAACAGGGCATTCCGACTGGGTGACTGCTGTTGCTATTAGCCCTCAAGGTAATATCCTAGTTAGCGGTAGTCGAGATAAAACCATCAAGTTGTGGGACATCAGCAACGGTCAACTTATAGATACCCGCATCGGACATTTAGAATTAATTAATTCCGTCGCCATCAGTCCAGATGGTAAGAGCATTATCAGTAGTAGTAATGATGGCGCGGTCAAGATTTGGCGATGTGATTAATTAGTCTTGCGGTGGAAGTGTCAAACCAATGCCATCTTCATCAAAGGCAACATCTAAGATTCAATGAGCGCGAATTTTTGATACCCAGATGACGATCGCACTCTTTGTATCCGCATACTCTGGCAATGCTTGCCAAGAGGCTTTTTATACCTGAATAACTATAAACTAAAAAAGCAAATTCCACAGAAACTTTCTCGAAAAACACAAACAACATCTTAGTATCAAGTTATTAACTACTTAACATTATGTTATTAAATTACTACTTCACTCAATTTTTTCCTTCATCAGTTTCTTTGCTTTTTAATTTTGTTCATGAGGATTTTTACCTAACTC
>CAXTNZ010000405.1:0-3436 GCA_964245695.1 uncultured bacterium
GCTTGGTACTGGGGATAAAGATAACGAGCAGCTAACAAATAAACTAATGCCTGTCGTTTGTCAAAAGCGGATTTACCAGTTTTGAAATCTAAAATATGTAAAGTATCAGAAGAATCTGAAAAAACACAGTCCATCGTCGCATATAAGCGGAAGGAATAATTTTTCCGTTTAATTAAAATCGGTTTGGGAAATCCTTCATCACCGCGAGTTAATTGAATGATGCGTTTACCCAAAAGTAATGGTTCTTCATGATATTTATTTAAAATTTGCAATACGCGCTGCTGAACTTCGTCACTTGAGTTATTTAATTTCAGTAGCTGTGCAACTTTTTCTACACCGTCTGAAGAGTTCAACAAGTGTCTATTGTGATGAAACTCATAAACGCCTTTTTGGGCAAGTAGCCCAATGCGCTGAGGTGCGGTAGCTGTTTTCAACAGTGTTTTGACTAGTGGATCGTGTTGACGCGCTTTGACAAACCCGCGTCTCATCTGGCAATGCCAGCGTTCTTGCCCGGAAGCTGGGGCAATTAAAGACCAAAGGTGGTAACTGGCAAAAGGTTGATCGGGGGTTGACATTGCTCAGGAACAGTGAGAAAAAATACGGTGGGGAGAAGTATGATCCGCAAAAGCCGCCATTCATAACTTCGGTAGATAGTTGCAGCTACACACGCTTTGCGGGAAGCTTCATACATATAGTATTTATGATGGACTCTTAGGAAGTAGCAAAAATGAGCGCGAGTAGCAATTCCGGTAAAATCAAGTTTGGTACCGATGGATGGCGAGGAATTATCGCCGATGACTTTACTTTCCCGAATGTGCGGAAAGTAACAAGAGCGATCGCTAGTTACCTGGAAACGGCTTATACTAAAGACCGACCAGTTCTCATAGCCTACGATACTCGCTTTTTAGCTGACGAGTTTGCTCAGACAGCAGCCCAAGTATTGGCAGATTTGGGTTGGACGGTAAAAATTACTGATCGGGATTGTCCCACACCAGTAATCGCTTACAATGCCCGTCACTTAAATTCAGCAGGGGCATTGATGTTTACTGCCAGCCATAATCCTGCACCCTATTGTGGGATTAAATACATCCCTGACTATGCTGGTCCTGCCACTCCAGAGATTACTGATACTATTGTGGCAAATATTGAAGGAGCATCGGATGATTTGCCCAAGAGCAATTCAAGTGATAAAATTTCGACTTTCGACCCGAAACCTGAGTATATGAAGTTTATCTACACTTTATTGGATGTAGAAAAAATTCGCAGTGCCCAGTTGAAGGTAAAGTACGATGCTTTATATTCCACCTCTCGCGGCTATTTAGATGAAGTTTTGCAACATTGCGGCTGTGAGTTAGAAAGTTTTCACACCTACCGCGATGTTCTTTTTGGTGGCGGAATGCCAGAACCGAAAGGCGAACAACTGGTAGAGTTAGTAGAAGCAGTACGCAGCGGTAAAGCAGATTTAGGTTTGGCGACGGATGGAGATAGCGATCGCTTTGGCATTGTTGATGAACAAGGCAACGTTCTCACCCCGAATAATGTGCTACTACTACTAGCACGTCATTTAATTAAGAATAAAGGTAAAAAGGGTGCGATCGTCCGCACGGTAGCGACAACTCATTTGCTGGACAATTTCGCAGCTAAGTATGGGGTGGAACTTTATGAGACTCCAGTCGGGTTTAAATACATCGGCGAAAAGATGCGCGAAACCACCGTTTTGATTGGTGGAGAAGAATCAGGTGGCTTAAGCATCATCGGACATATTCCCGAAAAAGATGGCGTATTAGCCGATATGCTAGTGGCAGAAGCGATCGCCTATGAAGGCAAACCGCTGAGTCAAATGGTAACTGAAGCGATCGCCGAAGCAAATGGTCCACTGAGCAACAAACGTCTTGATTTGCACCTCGACGATGCCCATAAAGCCGCTGTCATCGACTCTTTTACCAAAAACCCCCCAAGCGAAGTTGCAGGCATTAAAGTCAAAGAAATAGGGCGCAAAGACGGCATTAAACTTTACCTGGAAGAAGGTAGCTGGGTGCTGCTGCGTCCTTCCGGTACAGAACCCCTGATGCGCGTCTACCTGGAAACAAACTCTCCCGAAAAACTCGCTCAAATCGCACAAGAGATGGAGAGCGTGATTGCTAAGCTAGAACCATAGGAGTTTAACTAAGGATTGGGGATTGGGGATTAGTGATAACCCCTTTGGGAAATTCAAAATTATTTTTTAAATTTGAATTTCCCGAATTTTGAATTTTGAATTTTGAATTTTTACGTCCCCAGTCCCCATTGCCAACCTTTACTATGAAAAATCTGGCTAATCTGCTGACATCCTTAGTTGTAGCTATTTGGGTAGTGGCGATCGCGATCATCTCAGTCCAAAACGCCACGCCAATATCTTTGAAATTTTTCACCTTCGAGTCAATTCAAATTCCACTCGGTTTAGTGCTGGCTTTTAGTGCTGGTGTAGGGATAATTGGCATTGCACTTTTGCAGCCTTTGTGGGGTATTTCTGGATCTCGACAGCGTAATTCTAGATCAGAAGACGATGCCGAATTTTTTGTAGACGACGAAGATTTTTGAGGCTTGAGTGAGGGTGAACAAGAGTGAAAACTGTTTCAATTAACTTCCCAGAAAGCGTATTTTCTGCCCTACGCAAAAAGCCAGATGAATTTGTTCAAGAAATGCGGATTGCCGCCGCGATAAAATGGTATGAACTGGGAGAAATTTCTCAGGGTAACGCAGCAGAAATCGCCGGTTTAAACCGCTCAGAATTTATCGATGCTTTGTCACGTTACAAAGTTTCACCTATTAAATATAATCCAGACAAGCTAGCTGAGGAAGTAGATAGTGATTCCACTTCCCCTTCCAGGCAAACCAAGCTATCTCTACAGCAAATAGCCGCTTTGCCAATAGAAGAACGTCATAAACTGCTAGTTCCTTTCATCGCCGCTACAGCTGAAGACTTCTTGAACGATCCTGAGTTAACAGAGTTCTCTGTTTTAGATGGGGAAGACTGGGAAACGGTAAATGACTAACCCGAAACGTGGGGAGATTTGGCTAGTGCAACTCGACCCGACGCGAGGGCAAGAAATGCAGAAAACTCGACCCGCCGTAGTTATCAGTTCGGAAATTTTTGAAACTATCCCCATGCGGATTATCATTCCTGTAACTAGATGGCAATCAAAGTTTCAGGAACGCCCTTTCATGGTGTTTATTCAGCGAAGTGAGGAAAATGGCTTAGACCAAAACTCTGCTGGTAACCTCCTGCAAGTCCGCAGCGTCTCTGTTGACAGATTTGTTAATCGTCTAGGACACGTTTCCAAAATAGTATTGCAAGAGTTACTAGCAGGTTTGATTATTTGCGTTGATTATGATTAAAATTTTTACTTTAAGAAGTATTTATTTTTAAAATTTAATTTTTAATTAACCTTTACAT
>CAXTNZ010000406.1:0-3407 GCA_964245695.1 uncultured bacterium
TTCAGTTAATCTCGTCATTTATACCCTAACCGAATTTACGCCTTGGAGTACTAGTTACACTTAGCACTCATCGTTTTTGCAAGTAAAGTGATTTTCCAGCAGAGAGGCGATCGCCTCTGGATGAAGTTTATTGTATTCCTTTTTACCAAGCTGTAAAATACAGTTGGGTGCGCTACGGCAAGTTTTTTGGCAGTTGGTGTGTTCGATTGTAACTCGATCCAACAGACCGCGATCGCATAAAGTCTGCTCTAATTCTGACAACAAGCCTTTACCGCCACGCTTCAAGCAACCGGATTTTTGACAGATCATAATCCGTGCCTTTTGAAAAGGCGTATTTTGTTTTGGGCAAACACCACTGCGTGACACACCATTAGCCTTGAGTTTAAGTTCGCCTGTCAGCTTGTTTAACTTACTGATACCAACAACGCGAATTTTATCACCTGGAACTAAAGAGGCACTTATAGAAGCACGTAAATCCTGGGGAATTTTAATTTCTACCTCTTCAGAGTCAATTACCAAGCGCAAATATTTAGGCTTTCTTGGTTTATCACCAATAAAACTTAGTAATTCTCCTTCAAGATTAAATTCCGATATGGTCAAGTATTTGTCACTCATTTTCCATTTTATATTTTAGATTTTGGATTACAAAAAATCCTCTCGTTCCTAGCACGACAGCTGGGAATGCACTTCTTCGAGGCTCTCCCTCGTCTGGAGCAGGCAGAGCCTCCTGATAAGCTTTACCACGCAGAGCGTGGTAACGAGAAGGACTACTAACAACTATCCACCAACTCTTTTCACGTTAGCCGTTTCGCTTCAAAAGTTTGTGGTAATTTCAGCGGTTCTGGCAAGTTGGAAAATTCTAATTCCCAACCGTTAGCTAAAGTAAAAATTGTTCCCTCGGCTCCCGCTGTTTGCTTGACAACTTCTTCTTCTAAGTCTTTTTTAGCAACGTAGGCAATTAAATTTCCAGCGTCATTCATCCGCAGCATTACTTTCATGTAGTTTCCTCAACAGCTTCTAATTCTTTTTTGCGACAGCCTACGATGAATCCTGTTTCCAAAAAATGCACCGCATAAATATACGAATTTTGTAAAAAAGTGCCGATACTGGCGATGTAACCAATATCTCCCTTTTTCGCTAAAACTACCCCGATTTCTTGACCGGGAAATGTGCCATCATTTTTGATTAACTTGCGAAGTCGGACTTTTTGACCGATTTCAAAAGCTGGTGGCAAATCTAGTTCTAATTCATCCGGCTGCATGGGAATACCTCTGTTCTTCCACCAAATTTAAAAGTTCTTGTGTAGTCAGGCTGCGTTTTTTCTGCACCGACTGTTGTCGTACCGCATCCAAGATAGATTTTGTTTCTTCTGAATTGAGGCTAATACCGTGCTGCTGAAGTAAGTTAGATACCAAATGACGACCAGAATGTTTACCTAAAACCAAACGCCGCTCCCAGCCTACTTCTTCGGGGGCAAATGGTTCGTAGGTCATGGGGTTTTGTAGGACACCGTGAGCATGAATACCAGATTCGTGAGCAAAAGTGTTGTCACCAACGATCGCTTTCCAAGGCGGTACACTAGAACCTGATGCTGAAGCAACAAGTCGGGAAAGTTCCAACAACCTAGGAGTCTCAATACCCAAATCGACATTATGGATGCGCTTCATCGCCATGACAACTTCTTCTAAAGCTGCATTTCCGGCTCTTTCGCCCAACCCGTTGACGGTTGTATTGACTGATAACGCTCCGGCTTTGATACCTGCTAAGGCGTTAGCCGTCGCCAAACCAAAATCATTGTGGGTGTGGACTTCCACCGGAATCATCAAAGCTGACACCAGCCGCTTCACTCTCGTGAAAGTGTTGAATGGTTCGAGAACCCCGACGGTGTCGCAGAAGCGAAACCTAGATGCACCCCACTCTTGAGCATAAAGTGCGACATCTAAAAGAAAGTTATCATCGGCTCTGGAGGAATCTTCTCCCCCGACTGCAACCCAAAGACCTTTATCAACGGCGAAGCTGATAGAATCTCTCAATTGTTGCAAAGTTACGCGCCACTGACCGTGAAATTTGGCGGCGATTTGAATTCCGGAGACAGGAATGGAAATATGCACTCGCTGCAAACCACACGCCATAGAAGCTTGGATATCTGAGATAACAGCGCGATTCCAGCCTAATAATTTGGCTTGCAAACCCATATTAGTAATTATAGATATGGCGCGTCTTTCTTCCTCGCCCATCGCCGGAATTCCGACTTCTAATTCATGAACGCCTATTGCATCCAAAAAAGTAGCGATCGCTATTTTTTCTTGTAAGTTGAAAGCAACACCAGCGGCTTGCTCACCATCACGCAGTGTAGTGTCATTAATGATGACTTGATTCATTTCCAATATTCCTTGATGCGAACTTTTCCTAATACCCTTTCTTCATGGCGGTGCTACTTTTCTTTAATTCCTGGTAATGGCAGTTTATGCTCGATGGTAAATGCTGAAAAATATCACATTTCATATTTTTTCATTATTAACCGATTACCAACAGCACATCTGTATGAGATAGAACGAAAAAAGGGTATAAATTACAAATTAGTTTTTTCCGTAGGATACTTCGTTTCTCCTAGCAGCAGGTAAAGAATGCAGCTACTAGCAATTGCCGGACAAAGCAACATGCGCGCTTGCAGCAATAAAAGTGAAAATCATAGCAATATCCTCATGTAGGGAAAATTTTTGGCATTTAGGGTAGGCAGTTTATCTTGCTATAAGCTAAATTGTAAAGTTCACTAAATTTGGTTTTCTAGCCAATCAAAAATTCGTTCTAGCTGCTCTAGGTCTACTAGACCATACTGCCAAAGAAGCATCGGTAAGGGACCTCTTTCCAATTCGCGATGCCTCAGTGCCACAGCGATATCGGCAGTCGTAAGCGAAAGTTCTTGATGCAAAAAATTGATAAATTTTGTATCGTTGCGAGCTACCCTCATGGAAAATTCAACTCCTTCACCTAATAAACAATTAAAAATTTGAAATTAAAAGTCAAGTTTGATAATTTCACCTTTTTAATCACTGGGGTATGTAGAAAAATGTTCATTTTTAACAGATTGGAGAACAGCGAAATGTATGCTATTTTTCTACTAAAATTGTCCGGATACTCAGTAATTATCGCTGTAATTCCAGCAACGCTCTAACCAGTGAACTAACTCCTGGCGGGAAGCAACAAATTGCATCACGATACTACGGACAAGAATCGCTGTTATACAGCTATTCACTCGTACTCGCAAAGAACCATCGGCGGGACAAGAACTCTTAATCATTAACTCTTGTAAACGGTTATGAATTCGCCAGCGATCGCATAAAGGAATTTGCAAAACTTGATCGCCTAAAGCATCGGAATTACTACAAGGTGGCATAGTTAGGGAT
>CAXTNZ010000407.1:0-3334 GCA_964245695.1 uncultured bacterium
CCGGGGTTTACCGAGCCAGCGCCTCTCGACGCTGCTGGTGCGCTCTTACCGCACCTTTGCACCCTTACCAAATCAAGGTAAAAGTAAAAAGGTAAAAGGCAATCATAAAGAATTATTTACTTTTACCTTTTTACTTTTTACTTTTCTTTGGCGGTATCTTTCTGTGGCACTATCCTCACGATCGCTCGCACTGGACGTTATCCAGCAAGTTTGGTCTTTCGGGAGTCCGGACTTTCCTCAAACCAGCTTCAACGAAACTGATCTGCAACCGCCTGCGCCTACTCTCTCCCTTGATCCAGTGTAATCTTGGATGGGGTTGAGTGTCCGGTTGGAGATTAACTTATCTCTTCTTATTCCAAGGTAGAGCGTATGTCCAAGGTAGTTTTCTAACGACGAAGGGACAATTGATAATGCACATGGCAGGGATATTCACACCTGGAGCTAGACCGACACGCACTTCAGATATCCTTAGTACCAGTTGTAGCGAAAAGTCCAAGTTCTTTCTTCTGTTCATAAAGTCGCCGTACAAAATCCTTTGCGCCTTTACCGGACTTTTTTGCAGCCCTGTAATATTAACTATCGGTTTTTTGGGTGAGTAGGTTCCGGTTGTTACATCGCGCTCGAAAACATCTTCTGCTGTCACCGCTTCAGTAAGTGTTTTCTTAGGAGCAACTAGGCTCGGACTTTGGGGTACAGCTAAGTCGCGGGTTAAATCTGGTGATTTACGAATTACTCTTCGCGATTGCTTGTTATGTTCAACGACCAAAGAGCTATTGTCCCAGTCAGCGTATACGGCAAGATTATCGGATTTATTTTCAATGCTAATTGACAACTCTTTCACGTCCTCAAGTGAGTTTGAGGCTTTAAATTTAAAGGAAATGCCTACATGGTCTTGAATATTTTGTTCTTTGAGTTGTTCTTCGACGACTGCTTTTTGATATTCAAACTTAATTTGGTCGTCGATTGATTCAACCATCCGATTGAAAGTGTAAGTGACGCCAATTATATAAAACGTCAAAACAAATAAATTCTGATCGCCTGTTCCTCTCATAACTTTAAATATAGACTTTCTGCTAATGTGCTTGGATATTCGATTCATTGCCCATCTCAAATTGTCACTTTTGGTCGATTTTGGAAAAGTTCTCAAACCAGCCGCGTCGCCAGAACACAAATATTAACCCACCTGCGATCACTGTCATTGCAGCTAAACAAAGTGGATAACCCCAATACCAATTCAACTCAGGCATATTCCAGGGCGATTTTTCTGTATTGAAGTTCATGCCGTATATTCCAGCAACAAAAGTAAGCGGAATAAAAATTGACGACATCACCGTCAAAAACTTCATAACTTCATTCATTTTGTTGCTGACTGCTGAAAGATACACGTCCATCAACCCAGTTGCAAGTTCCCGGTAGGTTTCCACCATGTCCATCACTTGCACTGCGTGGTCGTAACAGTCTCGCAGGTAGACTCGCACCTCATCACTGATTAGTTCATTGCCTTCTCGAATTAAAGAATTAATTGCATCCCGCTGGGGCCAGATAGCGCGACGTAATTGTAGCAGTTCTCGCCTAATTTTATAGATTTTTTGTAATGTTTTGCGGGTTGGATTGACTATTACTTCCTCCTCTAACTCTTCAATGCGCTCACCATAAAGCTCCAGCACGGGGAAAAAACCATCAATAATTGCATCTAACAGAGTATAAGCCAAATAATCGGCTCCTTGTTTGCGGATAATGCCTTTACCTTTTTCAATACGCGATCGCACTCCTTCTAAGCAATCATGCTCTGGTTCCTCCTGCACTGTCAGCAGGTAATATTTCCCCAATACCAAACTTACTTGCTCGCTATAAAAACCACATACTCTTTCTTTTGGTACCACCATGCGGGAAATTATCACTAATTGATCGTCATAATCCTCTATTTTGGGACGCTCTGGTACATTAACTACATCTTCTAAAACTAGAGGATGTAAATCAAACACCTTTCCCAGCCTTTGCAAAATGTCAGCAGAACCTAAACCTTGTACATCTACCCAAGAAACAGATTCTCTATCCAGATATGGGGTACACTCCTCTGGCGTATTCAGTTGCTTGCGAGTCACGTTAGTCTGGTTATAGTCAATCAGGAATATTATCGGTGGTGGAGCGTCTGCATCAACGATGAGAGTTCCCGGCATATCACCCGGTCGGTGAAAAAAGTCTTCCTCATCATCATCTGGCTTGATTAATGCTAAAGGAAGGCGACGAAGTTTTCTTATCATGTGCTTTTACCTGATTTAGTCATTAGTCATTAACTTGGAACTCTTGACTCTTCACCCAGAAATGTTGACTTAATTTACAGGAATTTTTTTAGTTTAAATTAGTCAGTTTCTACTATTTATGCTTGTAATTATTTAATTACGTTATTATTCGGGTTTTCAGTTTTTCAAACCTTATTGCTAGAAGACAACGGGGAAAATGAAATAAAAAGTGAATAATTATAAAAGCTTACGCGCTAACCTCGTTCATCAGCAATAATATAAAAAACAGTTCGTCTTCACAAGACCAACTGCTTTTATAATATTTGTATATTAGCTGGAAGTACATCCTGCCTGCCCGGCGACTGTAACAATCGAAAAAACCGGGAAGCGATACTTAGCCGTCGCCTAAATGAAGCTGCGATATATCCGCGCACCGAGTTCGTACCGCCCAGAGAAAAGGAACTCAGATTCAAGTAATAATTTTGTTATGAAAGCAGCAGATATGATTGCAACCGCAGATAAACGCACTGCCAAAGTCCATCTGCGGTTGAAAATCCAAAAATTATCGGAAATGATTAGAGTTTTACTAGTACAACACGGCGTAAATAAACCACCCATTCCAAATCAATGAAACGCTTACGTTGTATTAATGCGTGAATGAGCGCTCTTAGTGAATGAGCGAATTCCGCCTTGCGGTACTAGTGGATGATCAAGCCTTGTTTCGCCAAGGATTAGCTTCTTTGCTATCACTAGAAGAAGATTTAGAAATTGTTGGACAAGCGAGTCATGGATTTGAAGCGATCGCACTCAAGCTGCACTTTGGACAAAGGAGAATCTCACAATTTAACATACTTCTTTTTTCTCTGCGCCCTCTCTCTTGGAAAGCTCTGATCCGAGGAAACCTCCGCTCAGACTTTCCGCTGCGCCCTCTGCGGTTTAATTATTAATTTTTTTATTATTTAATTAAAACAAAAAAGGGCGGGGAAACCCCGCCCCTACAGGATTTGACGACGGAAATTAGGGATTGGGGTGGGGCTTTATTACCCAGTCCCTAGTGGCTACATCATGCCCATGCCGCCCATGCCACCCAT
>CAXTNZ010000408.1:0-3315 GCA_964245695.1 uncultured bacterium
AAGTAACTGGGTGTAAATAAATAAAACTTGTCGATAGTCCTTTATCATTTGTCATGTGTTTAAGTGACAATGAATAATGACTAAAGTTTATTTGTGCCGATTTACTTACTAGGTTGTTAAGCAAGGCGCTGAAAACCAAAGCTGAGCCAATTACTAGAGAGCGAACACTAAAGCAACTTTAACAACAGAACGTAAGATGATACAAAAAATTTTGCTAGCTGTCTCTGGATTGGGGCACGCCGAAGAAATGCTAAAAACTTTGGCAGAACTGCCATCAATCCAAAAAGCAAAAGTTACAGTTTTGCACGTTGTTCCTGGGCAAACTACCGCTGAAGTGATGACAGCTAAGTGGGAAGAAGGCGGCAGAATTCTAGCTAATGCCATTCAAACCTTAAACTTAGATCCCAGCCAGATTTCTTCAATTTTGCGGCAAGGAGATCCCAAAGATGTAGTTTGCCAAGTAGCCGACGAAATTGACGCTGATTTGATCATCATGGGTTCACGCGGACTCAAGCGGCTACAATCGATTTTATCGAACTCCGTTAGTCAGTACGTTTTCCAATTGTCTTCTCGCCCGATGTTGCTGGTAAAAGATGATATATACATCAAAAACATTAAGCGCATTATGGTGGCAATGGACAAATCTGACGCAGCAAAACACTGCTTGAAATTGGCTACATTCTTATTACAAGGTATTCCCGGCGGTCAGTTAATTTTGGCTAATATTGATACAGATTTGCGTGGTAAATCATCTGAAGTAACCGAAGTCAAGTCAGAAAAAAATTCTGTTTTGGCAGCAGCGGTTGCAGAAGCCGAAAGACAAGGTGTGTCCACTCGTTGTTACACCAGCACTGGCAAACCAGGTGAAGAAATTTGTCGCTTAGCAGAGGAGTTGAACGTAGACTTATTATTGCTTGGTTCTCCCGATCGCCGTCCTTCAATTGCTAAAAGTTTTGTCGATATAGACAGACTTGTAGGCGCTTCTTTGTCTGACTACGTTCGCGTCAATGCTACTTGTCCGGTATTGCTAGCACGGACGCAAGCTTAAGGGCAAGATAGAGGAAAGCGGTTGATAAATAGAAACCCCTACACTTGTGGTGCAGGGGTTCTTTAATTTATACAAAAAGTCTTAATTATCTTTTCCACCTTCACGGCTGGCAGTTTGGATGTAAAGAATTAGTAAAAACACAGTGGGAACTAATACGAACAAAATGCTCGCTACGAACCCTAGGTCATTAACTTGCATGGCAAGATAGCCTCTCTTTAATTTCCGGTCAACAACTTTAGGATAGCATTATACATGTCAGAATCAGCCCTAATTTTTACTTACGTTCATCGCTGACCTAGCATGAACCGAAACACTTAAGGCTTTGTGACTACACTGACTGCACCATTAACCACAGTTTGACAAGCAAGGCGGTAATTTTCCGGCTTTTTCTTCAATATCCGGTTTTCTGTATCGGTGCGGGGCGAAAGATTTTCCGCTCCTTCAACTATCTCCACAATACAAGTGCCGCAATTACCACCACCGCCACAATTCGTCATCTTGCCAATAAATTTGTAGATGTCAATGTTGTTTTGTATAGCTTTAAGTCGGAGATTTGCGCCATCTGCTGCTATTACTTCTTGATTTTCTTTAACGAATTTGATGTTACCCATAGCTGTTTAATGGCTTTCAAGGCTGAGTGTTGACCTGACTTGATGCAATATATTAGTTATTATATGTAAATTATTACAAATTATTAAAAATTATAAATTTTCTAAAAAACTATTGTCTAAAAAATAAGACAGGCAACATGCCTGTCCGGTAAAATTTAATTTCCTTGTGGCGTTACCACTAAAGCCAAGAATTTAGCTTATTTAAAACCCACTGCTGCTTGCCAAACGAAAGCTAGCAACAAGAAGAAGACGGGAATGATTGGCAGAACATCTACCAAAGGATCGAAAATTTGGTAGGCTTCCGGCAATTTTGCTAATAATAGTGCAGCTTCCATGTTCGTTTAAATCCACCTATCCAACACAGCTTTCATATTTGAGAAATATCTTAACACGTATTGGTCATTGGTCATTTGTCATTAGTTGAGAGTTATTCTCCTCATCCCCCATCTCTTGTGGAGTAAGCCAATGGGCAAATTCTGTGACAAAGCGATCGCTTAATATTGCTTCTCTTATCCTTTGCGTAAAGCGAATCAATTCAGTGATGTTGTGAATGCTCAACAAAGTGTAAGCCAAAATTTCCTGTGATCGCACTAGATGAGACAAATACGCACGGGTAAAATTTTGACAAGTATAACAAGGGCAAGTTTCATCTAATGGCGTAAAATCTTCACGAAACTTAGCATTTTTTAAGTTCCAGCGATCGCCTTGCACCATAGCCGTACCATGTCTCGCCCAACGGGTAGGAATCACACAATCAAATAAATCTACACCAGAGGCGATCGCTATAGCCATCTCTCGGTGAGTACCCACACCCATCAAATAACGCGGCTTGTCTGATGGTAAAAGTGGCGCTGTTGCTTGGACAATATTCGCAATCAGTTCTGGCGGTTCTCCTACACTCACACCACCAATCGCATACCCTGGCAAATTTAACTCAGCCAAATCCGCCGCCGCAGAGGAGCGCAAATCTAAATACACACCCCCCTGGACAATGCCAAACAACGCCTGCTCGCTGCGCTGATGCGCTGTAATACAACGTTCTAGCCAACGGTAAGTACGCCCTGTTGCTGCTTCTACCTCTTGGCGAGTAGCTGGATAGGGCGGACATTCATCAAATGCCATAATCACATCCGCCCCCAGAGTATTTTGAATCTGGATGGAGCGTTCTGGTGTTAAGTTAATAATTTGACCATCGTGGGGTGAGCGAAACGTTACACCTTCTTCAGTGATTTTTCGCATTTCGCTCAAACTGAAAACTTGAAACCCACCTGAATCTGTCAGCATTGGACCGTTCCAGCCCATAAACTTATGCAGCCCTCCACCTCCAGCAACAATTGCTTCACCCGGCTGGAGGTGGAGATGATAGGTATTTGATAACACCATTTGCGCCCCAGTTTCCTTTAATTGGGCAGGGGTCAAGGTTTTGACATTTGCGAGGGTTCCCACTGGCATAAACCGTGGAGTTTCCACCGGACCATGAGGCGTGAGAAACACTCCAGCCCGCGCTTTTGTCTGGCTACAGCGAGCAAGACATTGAAAAGAGAATGTGGTCAAGATAAAAGTAACCTTTATTGAGCGGTCAGCTGTCACGGGGGAACGGCTTGAAAAAATGGGCAGGCTTTCCGTTTTGGGGCTACCGTCCCAAAACGGACCAGT
>CAXTNZ010000409.1:0-3299 GCA_964245695.1 uncultured bacterium
TGCTTGATTTCCTGGGTGCGGTCTTTTTTGACAATCAGGGTGACATTGCGATCGCGCACAATTACCACATCCTCTAAACCGATAGTAACAATTACATCTTCTGGATCGGTAGCATAAATAACTGCTCCTTGGGTGTCCAGCCCTACATGGGTAGCCAATTCCACATTGGGATTGTCTTCTTTTTTAAGTAAGCGTTCGATCGCATTCCAATCACCTAAATCATCCCAACCAAATTCAACCGGCAATACATAAGCTATACTTGTTTTTTCCATTAAGGCATAGTCTATACTCTTTTTAGGTAACTGCGGATAGATATCAGCACCGTGTTGTTCTAGCGGTTCAATAATTTCTGGAGCATGGTTATGCAGTTCTTTGAGAACAACCCCTGCCCGAAAAATAAACATACCGCTATTCCAGCTAAAACGTTTCGTAGACAGAAACTTTTCTGCCGTTTCTCGGTCAGGTTTTTCAGTAAAGCGGTTAACGTGAAAGAAAGGCAACTCATCAAAGCTACCAATCTTTTCGCCTTCTTCGATGTAGCCGTAGCCAGTTGATGGAAAAGTAGGCTTGATCCCCAGTGTAACAATCGCTTCTTCGCTCGCCGCCAGTTGAGTTGCAGCACTTAAAGTACCTGCAAACGCCTCTAGGTCAGCAATCCAGTGATCGGCGGGGAAAAAGCCGATCATCGCCTCTTCTCCGTAACGCTTTTTAATTTCTAAACTTGCCCAAGCAACAGCTGCGGCAGTGTCCCTTCCCTCTGACTCGATAAGTAAGTTGTGAGATGGCAGTTCAGGTAGTTGTTCTCGCACTCCTTGAGCTATCAGACTAGAAGTTATTACCCACAAGTTTTCCCAACCGCCAGCGATTTGTAGCAGTCGATCAGCTGTTGCCTGTAGGAGACTTCTAGAGCTACCATCGAGACTTAAAAATTGCTTGGGTCGTAAAGCGCGACTCAAGGGCCAAAAACGCTCACCTTTACCACCTGCAAGAATTACAGGGAAAAATGGAGTATTCATTATGTCATACAAACCTAAGCAGCGAATATTACAAGTGTACAGTGACCTTTTGCACTGGCAAGTTTTGTAGCTTCGATTAACATACGTTTAGGGAGTGGTTGAGTGGGGAGATAATCGTGATTAAACAAGTAGAATTTTCAGAAAATCAAGTAACACCGCAACAAGTAGAACTACCGGAAAATCAGGTAGCGCCTGATCAAATAGAACAATCGGAAAATCAGGTCACACCTCATCCTGTTGAACATGAGGTGAGACTAAAACAGCAAACAAATGCGAACCGTAGCGTCGTAGAGTCGGTAAGTTCCATACCCAACGAGCTTTACGAGCGCTTAGGTTTAACCATGCCTCGGTGGCTGTTGTGGATACTGACAGTTGTTTTAGGAATCGTATTATCTGGCTTGCTGGTATCCACATTGGCACTGTGGACTCCGCTATGGAGCGATCTGGATCGAACAGATGAAGAACTTCTTGCAGGCAAAGACCAGCAGAAAATGCCAATGCCTGGGGAGTTGGCGGGCAAACTTTCCCAATACCAGCTTTCACGCCCGATGAATATTTTAATCATGGGGATTGAACCGATTCAGGGTACTGTTGATGGTTCACCAGAAAGTTTTGCTGGTAAAAGCGATACCATGCTCCTGGTACGGTTAAACCCAAGTGATAAATCAATCCGGGTACTTTCAATTCCCAGAGATACGATGATCTCAATTCCGGAAAAGGGAATGACCAAAGTATCCGATGCTAATGCCCAAGGTGGTCCGGTCTTGGCGGCACGGGTAGTCAGCCGTACCTTGAATAATGCGCCTATTGATCGCTACATTCGCATCTCCACCAGTGGCTTACGCCAGTTGGTAGATCAATTGGGTGGGGTAGAGGCATATGTTCCAGGTTCGATGGAATATAAAGATTCCTCTGGTCAGACATCTTTAGTTAGGGGCTGGCAAACCCTTAACGGCGAACAAGCAGAAGAGTTTGTCCGATACCGCGATCCAGGAATGGGGGATCTGCCAAGAGTGCAGCGACAGCAAGCACTGCTTATGGGATTGATCAATCGCCTCAATAGTCCCACTGTCCTACCCAGGTTGCCTCAATTAACCCGCATGATGCGGAAGTATTTTGACAGTAACCTGAAGATGGAAGAAATGATGGCGCTGGTTAACTTTTCCGTCAATGTGGATCGAGATAATTTCCAAATGACTATGTTGCCTGGTATTTTCAGCCGTTTAAGCCAAGACCCAAATAGCTATTGGCTGGATATGACCGGACAACAAAGCTTATTGAATGATTATGTTGGGGTGAATCTTACTGGTATTAAGCCAGATGTTCGACCAGTTCAAAACCTCAAAATTACTATTCAAAATGCTTCCAATCAACCTCAGCTAACTGAAAAAGTTATCAAATATCTCAAACAAAAAGGCTTTACAAAAATTAACATAGCGCCTGATTGGCCCGATACCCAACGCCAAACTCAAATTATCGTCCAGAAAGGAAACCAAAAAGCAGGAGTTGACCTGCAAAATATCTTAGGCTTAGGTCATCTGGATGTCTCGGCAACTGGCGATCTACAATCGGACTTCACTATCCGTATTGGTAAGGATTGGAAGTAGTCAATGGTCAATGGTCATTAGTCAACGCTCAACGGTCAAGGGTCATTAGTCAACAGTCTAAATAATTACTATAAACTATAAACTGTTGACTTTTGACTCTGGACTATGAACTGTTGACTTTTGAGTTTTGACTGTAGACTATGGACAAATTTATGAAAAAGATTTTGCGGAGCTTTTTTAGTTTGCTTGTGATTTTGCTGCTTGCTTGGTTTTGGGTAATATTGAATCCCCATCCAGCTTATGCTCAGGTAAACACAATCAACTACAGCAATACAAATTTAGAAAACCGCGATTTTTCTAACATCGATTTAACTGGTGTAACTTTTGTTGCAGCAGAGATGCGCGGGGCAAATTTCCAAGGGAGCAATTTAACTAATGCAATTCTCACCAAGGGAGTTTTACTAAAAGCGAATTTAGAAGGCGCAAACCTTTCAGATGCTTTAGTTGATCGCGTAACTATGGATGGTGCAAACCTGAAGAATGCGATTTTTACACAAGCGACCTTGACAAGCAGCCGCTTTTATGATGCGGATATAACGGGTGCTGATTTTACCGACGCTTTAATTGACCGCTATCAAGTGTCATTATTGTGCGATCGCGCATCGGGAGTCAATCCAGTTACAGGTGTTTCCACACGAGATAGTTTGGGATGTCGGTAAAGGGGGGAGTGGGGGAG
>CAXTNZ010000410.1:0-3290 GCA_964245695.1 uncultured bacterium
TGGGAGATGAGGGAGATGAGGGGGATGAGGGAGATGAGGGAGAAATTTGTCCGGCTTGTCCCCTTTCTCGATACGGTACTAAAACCAAGTTGGCATTACTAAACCGAATTTTGTCCAAATCAGTCTTAATTGCGCCACCTTTACCTGGCGGTGCG
This sequence comes from uncultured bacterium, assembly GCA_964245695.1. Classification (GTDB taxonomy): domain Bacteria; phylum Cyanobacteriota; class Cyanobacteriia; order Cyanobacteriales; family Nostocaceae; genus Hassallia. The sequence goes on from CAXTNZ010000410.1 coordinate 156, forward strand.
ATGCTGGTGGTAATCCAGCGCCCTTGTTGATCCTGTTCGATGTAAAGATCCGGATTGACTAGAGTGACATCTAGCTTTAATCTCCGGTTAAAAAGTAACTGTAATATGTCAAATCCCACATCCACACCACCAATCGCCACCCGATCAGGATCTGTGGGTGTAGCTGGGATTGCTGAAGATCCAAACCTGACTTTTGTCAAAGAAAATCCTTGGACTTTCCCCAGTTTTACTGGGCGGTTAAGTGAAGTGGTGAGGTTTGTTTCTGCAAGCGGCGTTAAATCTTTTTGGACAAAAATCCACAATCGCCAAGCACCGCCGACAAGTCCAACCAGTAAAAGTCCGCCCAAGGCAATGCTACCCCGACTTAACACTAGAAACCAAAGACGCTTGTTGGCAGGGGAATTGCAGTTATGATCTGGATGTGGAGAGTTAGTCATTTGGTTTTACTATTTACTTGCCGGATGTAGCTGGGACACTGCTAAAACTAACGGGCACAGTATTCGACATACCATTACCAGGATACGTCAACTCCAGCAGTGAAACAGGATAGAGTAAGAGAGCGGATAGATGAGAATTAATCCGAAATAGTGCTTAATAGCTTGATGCATGAGAATATTCGGGCTGTCAATAAAATTTTAAGAATTTGGGCATTGGGTAATGCACAATACGAATTAAGTAAAAGCTTATTAAAGACAATCGCATTTATGCATGATTCTATAAGAATAAGAGATTCTTTCCATGCCCGATGCCGGATGTCCAGAAAAATATCGGTATGGCTTCTCCTCAAACACTCTTCAGTATCGGGTAGCTATCGCGCCATAATTTAAGGAATAGATTGAAGATAAAAGAACAGATGATTACACCCATGCGTGTTTTTGTGTTAATTTTTAATGCACGAACGGAAAATGAGGGAATTCACACAATTCGGGTAGGCGATCGCAATAAAATTCTGATGTTCGAGTCAGAAGACGACGCTACCCGCTTTGCTCTGATGCTGGAAGCTCAAGATTTCCTCGCGCCCACAGTAGAAGCGATCGATGCTGAGGATATCAAGGAATTTTGCGAGCAGGCTGATTATGACTGGGAAATCGTCTCAGAAAACGGCGATTTAGCCATTCCCCCAGAAATTAATGTCCCAGAAACCGACTGGAAACCAGAAACCGAGGAAGAGGACAATAATCAGGAGTCCCCACGTCGCAACCAAGTACCAGAAGAACAACCGGATTTGTCTGACTCGGAAATAGACAGCATTCGGCGAAAATTGGAAGGGCTGTTGTAATTAGTTATTGGTCATTTGTCAAGAGTCATTTGTCAAGAGTTAGTACCTGCATGACAAAGCAGAAAGGACAACTGACACTTAAGAGGATAATAAACAGATGTAATGGATGTATAGAATGCAAAATTTGCATGAGCGCGGGCATCTCTTAACAGAGCAAGTAAATCCGAATAGTCTTAACTTAGACCAGCTCAGTTCTTTGGAATTCGTTGAACTTTTTAATAGCGAAGACCAAAAAGCAGTCGCTGCGGTTGCTGCTGCTAAAAATCAGTTAGCAGAAGCGATTGAACGCACGGCAGAACGTTTGCGCCACGGAGGACGCCTGTTTTATGTCGGTGCGGGGACGAGTGGTAGGTTAGGAGTTTTAGACGCCGCTGAGTGTCCGCCAACTTTTTGTACACCCCCAGAGTTAGTACAAGGGATAATTGCGGGTGGCGCAGGCGCACTAGTACGCAGTTCCGAAGATTTAGAAGACCGCGATGAAGATGGAGAAGCAGCGATCGCTCAACGACAAATTACACAAATAGATGTAGTAGTCGGTATTACCGCCGGGGGTACAACACCTTTTATTCACGGTGCGCTCTCAGCCGCCCGTCAACGGGGAGCCACTACTATTTTTATCGCCTGTGTGCCAGAGGATCAAGTTAGCATTGATGCGGATGTTGACATTCGCCTGTTGACAGGACCCGAGGTGCTAGCCGGTTCAACTCGCCTGAAAGCTGGTACAGCAACGAAGCTAGCTTTAAACATCATTTCCACAGGGGTGATGGTCAAGCTGGGCAAAGTTTACGGCAATCGCATGGTGGATGTGGCGGTGACAAATCAAAAGTTACGCGATCGCGCTATGCGAATTTTGCAAGACTTCACAGGTTTAAGTCGTGAAGCTGCTGGTTTGTTGCTAGATCGCAGTGGCAAGTGGGTAAAATTGGCACTATTAATGCATTGGACTGGTTTGCCAAAAGAGGAGGGCGCGAGGCTCTTGTCAGAACACCAAAGTAATCTTAGAGCAGCCGTTGAAGCAACAAAGAAAAAGGGAGAAGCGTCCTGAAGCAGAGCGCGAACAATTAGCTATTAGCTAATTACTTTTTTGCACCCAAACACTTGCGTGACTGTCGCCGCGACCGCAGGAAACCTCCAATCAAAACTCCGGGGGTTCCTGCTAATTACTTTTTGACATTTTTTCAGTAATTTTACTTGAATAAACATCAAGCCAAAAATTAGTTATACAGCATTTTTTAGGGAAATAAACCACATTGTAGGGGCACAGCAAGATGAATGCCCCTACGCATGGTTGTGGTTAAAATTGCCTGAAAACCGTTGTAAGTAAAACTACTGTTGGCAGTTACGAATTGGCTCAGGATAATCGGAAGTGTTAATCTCCCAGAAAGAATAAGAAGACGAACAATGTTACGTCAAAAACTTGGAGACTTTAACAGTATTGTCATTGTCTGCAAAGAAAACCGCGATCGCCCTCGGTTATGCCGATGAGCAAACCCCACCACCAATTGTCACTGTCAACCCAAATCAAATCTCTGTAGCTCAAGCTTTAATTGCTGTATTGCAATACTATTATATGCATTATCTGTCCAAAAAAATCACTGTTCAATAAAGATTCGGTAAAATTTGAATTTGATTTCTCAATTATTCAGGAAATTGACATAATCTAAATATTAGGTACTAATTCTGTCAGGTCAAAGTTACTTGTCAGAACAATGCAAATTACTGGTGAACATCAATATGTTTAATTTTGATAATCTTCAGTAATTTGCATCTTTCTTATATAAATGACCTTATTACCCAAATTTAAATAGCTATTTAAATCTAACTTTAAAAACTTTATTACCAACGTTAATCCAGCT
>CAXTNZ010000411.1:0-3268 GCA_964245695.1 uncultured bacterium
CGACCTTCCCGAACTGGATCGGTGACGTGCGCACGCGCAAAGAACTCCGATTCGTCGTGGATGGCGATCGCATGTTGGAGACTTTCACGAGGCCGGAAGGAACCAAAATCGTCATCGCCTGGAGGCGAGTGGGAGCGGCGACGCTCCCGTGCAGTCGAGGCAAACGAAAGATTCCCTAAAGCGCCCATGAGTAGCAATGGATCTGAAAACCGCGCTAAGCTCAACATTGCCTAAAACAGAAGTGAGACATTAGAGTTCTTGCAGAAGTCAGGAAGACTTGAATAAACCCAGTTCATAGTTGTACAGTCCAGCTATCAGCATTGTTTCTCAACCCGAATCGTTTTCTCCGATGCGCGATATCGCTCCGCCAAAATCTTAAACACCTTCAGCCTGCCGATGATGCGGTGCAGCAGATGCCTCTAGTTCTTTCCAGGCGTTGATTCTTCTCTCTATCTAGCTGACTCAACTGCTTCCCTTTAAGCTTCTTTTTGGGTAACTGACTATTAAGATGAAGCTTCTGTATCCCTTGATAGCCCTTATCTACCAAACATTCCGTTTCTTTTTTAAGTTGGACTTTGCTGCGCTTAAACTTGTGTTAATCATGCTCCTTCCCAGCCGCAAACGTAGTACAAATAACTGCTTTGGTTTTTTTGTTTGCCACTAATTGTGTCTTAAAGGTATGCCGCTTCTTCTTCCCACTATAGAATCGCTTTTGTCCTTTTTTAGGTCGATCAATTGGTGTTTCTGTGGCATCAATTACTACTAGTTTAGCTACTGATTCCGGCTCAAGCAGTTGCTTTTTTCCAGGTAGCTGAAATACTCCAGCTCTTATCAAGGCAACTTCGATTTTAAACGAGCAGGTACAAAAGATATTCGCTCTATCTCAATAAAAGCTTTTCAACAATTGTGGAATTTTAATAATCCTGGCTTTAAACTTTTGGAAGATGGTTTGTGGGGAGGTAAGACTGAGGAAGCTTTGATGTCTTGTTCTTTGTCTGGGTTTGCTAAGACTTTTGAAGATAAAATTCCTGTTTCACCTCCTATTGAAATTATTAGTTTGCGCGAGGGTATGAGCGGCTCCGCTGTGCGATCGCTCCAAAAAGCCCTTAATGACAAGAATTTTGCTGTAACAGTAGACGGCATATTTGGATCTGAAACTGCTGCGGTTGTAAAAAAATTCAGATTAAAAGCGGACTAGTAGCTGACGGTGTGGTAGGAACATCAACTAAAAAAGTATTAAGTCTGGGTTGATTTACATACTGCTTAAAATAATTTTTGCTAATACTAACTAAGTGGTTTTTTAACTAAAAACACTGTAATTTTTACGGAAAACACTTAGTTTTAAGACATTTTATTGATGTAGATCGTTCTAAATATTTAGAACGGTTATTTAGAACGGTAAGTTTAATCTAAATTGAAAAAATTATCAGCGATTTAGAACAAAAAAAATTTTGTAGTTAGCGATCGCCGCAAGTTGCGGTCTCCGCAGACCGAGCATTTATAGGCGATCGCGTTCAGCTTTTCTTGGTAGTTGCATCATGCAACTACCAGAAAAAATAATAGTTTCAACTCTTTTGGGGTAGCGGGACTACAAGTTTGAGCTCCCAGTCCCGGTCAATCCAAAATTCACCCTCAGCCAAAAGGACAAGGTCGCCAGGATCAAGGGCGGGAAGCAGCCCGTTAGGTAAGTATTGATTGGCTGATTCCAAAATTGCCTCCTTAAGAGGATGTCTGAAAAGTATAGATTTTGACTTAATATAGTAAGAAAAGTAGAAGAAGCAGTGGCTAAAACAGAATGATTCGGGATATCAAAACTTCGACAACACCCTTTTTTCCTCTGTAATTGCACTGTTAAAAGCAAAAGCTTAGTGTAAAATTTTAATTTTCGGACATCCTCTCATAGGTGACGAAGATGCCCCGGTAGGCCATCATCTTCTCAATATCTCGATAGCTCAACGGGAAGGTGAAGTACAGCCAAACGCAATAACTGATGATCTCGGCGGGGAAGCGGTGACGGTGGTACATGTTGGCGGAGGGCGAGCGCATGGGAAAAGTATGCCAAATCCTGCCACCCCCTGTCACCCCTCAGTTAACCTGACAATACCCTAAAGAAACACCCAGCCAAAGATTTCAATTTACCGGGCATTCACCTATTTGTTGTCTTTAGATAAAGCCACAATACCTAGCTTCTCCAAAACGGCTTTGCCAACCGTAAGTATTGCTAACGCGCTAAAGTCGGCAGCAGCTTGTAGCCCGAATCATGCGAGCAAAAATTGCCTGTCAAGTTAGTTGCTATCTGAAATACGATTCAAAACATCCGTGTATTCTATAATATCCAAAAAGGCGACGACGTGAGTGATACGAGCGTTTTTCAGAGTCATAATCCAGCAATAGGTATTACGGTATGGCTGATCATCTTTGGCGGTAGCCGTACCATCCCACAGAGCAATCACGTCGTCACCGTCGGTATACACTTCTCGTATTTTTGGAACGATTGGTGTAGCCAAACGACTAAGCAGGTAGGTGCAAATAAACATAACTATGTAAAGTTGTGTTGAGGTACTTGCTCGTTTGTAATTGCATCCTGGTTGACCTGCGTTCGAGTTGCGGAATTAAACTTAAAACGCTCCGTGACATGTCCTCCCCTCAAACCCCTTACTTCGACACCATCGATCACCGCAAGCGCCAGATCATACTCGTCTTCAAATATCCGCCCACTCATTTCCTGGAGCTTGATTTGTTGCCACTCATTCTCTATCCGGTTCATCAAAGGAGCAGTATTTGGGTAGAAAGAAGATATACAGTCCTTTTGCCTCCCACTCTGGCAATTTCGCTCTTGAGACGTTGCTAGTGTGCAAGGGACCGTTATCTTCCACGACCACGGTGATGCGACCTGTTTGCTTGAGTTGCTGTGCGACTTTCTCGGCGATCCCTTTCCATCAAGCGGATGTAGGATTCACTTGTAAAACTGCCGATTGCCAAACCATACTCGAAACTGACGTATGGTTGCCACAACCCCAAAATACTCAAACGTCTGCCTCGACGTTTTGTTTGTTCAAGGCGTTTTCGCTGCCCACGGCGAATGTAGCTGTAACTGACTGGACTCCACAGGCAGAACCCGGACTCATCCAAATACTTGAGGTCAATCTCTCCAGCAGCAGCAGCCAACTCCAACATATCCAGGTCAGCTTGTTTTATCTGTCGCTGTTGCGGGTCTTGTTTATCTTTGTGACTCTGACGGTTGCGCTTCCAAATCAGCCTTTTTTTT
>CAXTNZ010000412.1:0-3205 GCA_964245695.1 uncultured bacterium
CCAGTCCCCAGTCCCCAGTCTCAAAACTCCGTCCAACGGTCTTGGGGTAAAAACGATCGCTCCATCGGAATTGGGGAAACTGCTTCTGTGAGGGTAAATGTGCCTGCTTCTATCCACTGTTTTAATTCTTGGGCTACTTGCAAAGAAAGAAACATACTGGCAAGGGGGGCAGCACGCACTGTTTTACCTTCAATGGTGACTCGCCCAGATTTAAGTTGGGCGTAACTCACCAACCCAAATGTGGGACGGACGCGCCGAGGGATAGAAAAATCTACTATCGGCGCTACTAAGTCTTTGTCAGAGACGCAAGCACGTTCTACAACTTGTTCGTTTAATACCGGAAGTGGTACGCCTACACCCAACATTAGGGAAGGTCCGTAACTTTTGAAGTAACAACCGCGTACCCAACGCGCATCCATTTGCTTGGCATCACCAATTAAGGCTAAAGTGGCAGCAGGACCGATGGGTGTACGATTTGGTAATCGCTTTTGTAAGGGAAAGTGCTGAGTCCCTTCCCATGCTACATAGCCAATACCACCTCCTAAGAAAATTCGCGTACCAATGCCAATAAGTTGCAGTTCGGGGTCGTTAAGTAGGGGGGAAATCGCACCAGGGTTAGAATAAACTGCATTCCCCAAACGCGGTTGTAATGGACCCAGATAAGTGAAAAGTGGGCGATCGCCTCCATTCACCCCCACGATAAAATTTTGGTAAAGATTGCGGGGATTAAATAAATAAAACTGATTTATCGTTTCACTGGTAATTGTGGTTTCAAAGGTGGCGCGGGGATAACAATCTGTTACTTGTCCTTGTGCTCGTACATGTACAGGTTTACCGGCGATTAAATCTTCGATTACATGACCGCCACCGCGTTCGCGCACTTCTTCGCCGTCCATTACTTCCACAGCCGAACTAGCACCGATGTATAAATCTACTGCACCAAACCCAGAGTAGACAGGCACATTATCTAACCAGCAGCGGCGAATTTTAATTGGTGGGTCAGTGTGTCCCAAGTTAATAATCGCACCTGATGATTCCATCGGCTCAAATGTGCCGGTAGTAATGACATCAATTTCTTTGGCAACTTGAGTAACACCAACTTCTGCAACTCGTGCTTTGAGTTCTTCAACAGTTAACACTACAGCACGTTTGCGGCTAATTTTATCATTAATTTCAGCAAGCGATCGCATATTTAAATGTAGCGAATTAATTTAAAGTTCAATTTACTTCAAACAAAGAGTGAACAATAGCTTAGTACGGCGTTACAGAAGTTAATCTAAATTGAAGGATGAAATTCAAACGCACCAGCTAGCAAAAGTAAGCGCAAATAAACGCCGAATTTTTGTGACATTTTCGGGAATTTTGTCATATTAAGAGAAATTTTAGCGCGGAGATGAACTTTTTCAACCAATCACTTCATTGAATGTATATTAAATGTTCTTCTCCCCAATTACAAAGGACTTGCAAAACAGGTTCAAGACTTCTGCCGTAATCGGTGAAGGAATACTCAACTTTGGGAGGTACATCAGAATAAACATTACGATTTACAATTCCGTCTTTTTCTAATTCTCGAAGTTGTTGAATTAAGATTTTTTCAGTAATTTCCGGCATTAAACGCTTCAATTCGCTGAATCGTCTTGTTTGGTCTTTTAAGTGCCACAATATCAAAATCTTCCACTTACCGCCTAAAACTTTTAGTGTCGTCTGCACAAATACAGTGCCTTTCGTCTGTTCTTGCATATGCACTACCTTATATATCTATAGACACTGACAATAAAGTAAGTACTTCCAAAAAATTTTGCACAAGTATACTCTGGAAATTGCTGAATAATTCTCTAGTGTTAGGAAGTAACACCATGTCATTGCAAGGAAAAGTTGCGATCGTTACTGGCTCATCTCGTGGTATTGGAAGGGCAATCGCTGAACGGTTAGGAGGAGATGGGGCAAATGTCGTTGTCACCTTTGCCGGAAATCGAGACAAGGCAGAGGAAGTTGTCAAGACAATCGAAGCAACGGGATCTAAAGCGATCGCACTTCAGGTAGACATACGTAAGTTAGAGCAGGTTCGCACTTTATTTGAAAAAACCATTGAGCATTTTGGCAAAGTGGATATTTTGGTCAACAATGCAGCCGGAAAAAATATCTTTAAACCTACAGCACAGATGACTGAAGATGAATACAATAGCATGTTCGACATCACACGCGGCGTTTACTTTGCCCTTCAACAAGCAGCACATCATTTAGCTGATAAAGGTCGGATTATAAGCATTTCTACTAGCGGTACTGCAATGGCAATTCCAGCTGGAGGAGCGTATGCAGGTTGCAAAGCGGCAATCGAGCATTTCAGTGCAGCATTGGCGAAAGAATTAGGCGATCGCGGCATTACCGTCAACACAATTTCTCCGGGTGTTACCCAAACAGATGGATTAGTGCTAGCTCAAGAGCAAGTCAACCAAATGATTGCCCAAACTCCGCTTAAACGTTTAGGTCAGCCTGAGGATCTTGCAGATGCAGTCGCTTTGTTAGTTTCAGACGATGCCCATTGGATTACGGGTCAAAGCATTCGAGCAAATGGCGGCATTGTGTAATTCAAGTTCAACCCAAGGAGACACAACGATGACAACCTCTGTTGTTTTAACGAATTTCGCGGAATTCCCCATCCCTCTTATCGGGTGGGGTGGTTGAGGAGTCGTCAACATGAAGATTGGGGAGCCTGTCGATCCAATCCTCAACAAGTTGCGTAATCGTTTTTTCTCTACTTTCTGCATAGGTTTTGAGTTTAGTCAGTCTCTTCTCGGATATCCTTAGATTTAGTCTTCCAGTTTTCATAAGTAGACATACATTGTACGTCTATATGCTAATATATAAATGGTCGATGACCCGCCCGACTGTATGGAACATACAGGCTAATCCGAAGTAGCACTAAGATGCTTGCCGCAGAAACATCAGAGTTCGGGAAAGACGTAAGCCTAGCAGGCTCGCGCCATTGCTGTAAATCCAAGGTGAACTTGCCGCAAAGATATATCCTTGGGGGAGGCGAGGATCTGCCTGTGGACGCTGTGTAAGACCAAGTTGCATTCGTGCAAGGAGGCATTGGCGGATGAGACGGGAAACTCCGAAGACGAATAAGACCGTCCTTGTCTAGTTGAATAACTGGACTTTAGACTAAAGAAGAGCGATCGCGTTTGTAGTAGCTGTGCAAAAA
>CAXTNZ010000413.1:0-3164 GCA_964245695.1 uncultured bacterium
GTTCAGTTGAGTCATATACAAATATGATAAATTGATATTTGTATATGTCGTGGATTATTTGAATAAAAAATTAGATTAAAGCAGTTTTCAATTCGTTAGAACACTTGTTCGCTCGTTGGGGCACAGTGCTGTGCCCCAACGATGTGGTTTGTAATTTATGCATTCTTAAAAGCGCTGTAAAGGTAGATAAGATATAAGAGCGAAAACGTGAAAATCGGCAACCTAAGGTTCAAACTTGACACAATTTATGAACCTCTTATTCAGGTCTTGTATTTTGTTCTATACGACTTAAAAGGTCGATAATTGCTATCAATACTTCTATGGTAATGTAGATACTAATACAAGTAATCAAAGCGTAAAACAAATATAGTAAAAGTACTATATTGAAGATTCCAAAACTTGTAATCTGACCAAAGCTTGAAAATATTCCAATGAAAAGAACGACTACCAAGAAATAGCCGATGTACTGAATTATTTTTAAAGTAGTAATTAATCTGGTGTACAGTCTATTTTGATTAGAACCGCTGGGTGGTTGGTTGCTGCTCATAAAAGCACCATTTTTCAAAAAATAGTTTGTATTAAAATTATTTAATCAAGAATAACAGAAAGAGTGTTCCTTCAAGGGAACACTCTTTTATCAAACCCTAGCTATCAGTTTATAGCTGATAACTGAATTCTAACTTACGCCCCGACGGATTCTTTCGCGGCGTACAGCACTTCCACGTTGATGTCCTTGATACCCCGATCGCGTGCAAACTTTTCGGTGTTGCGCTTAACTTTACCCCGCACAAAGCCGGGAATCTTGTTTAATTCCGCTTGACCATCTTTAGTCCAATTGAGATCGGAACCCGCAGAAATTCCTTTGGTAATCACTTCTTTGGTGTCGTGTCCGCCAAAGATTTCTAACAAGTGGTCTTCCATTCCCAAGGTGAAGGAATTGTAGACCAAATCTGCAATCTGATTTGTACCTTCGTAACCCATGAATGGTTTGTAACCAAGGGGGAAGTTTTGAATGTGGATGGGTGCAGCAATCACGCCGCAGGGGATATCTAGGCGCTTACCGACGTGGCGTTCCATTTGCGTACCGAAGATGGCTGAGGGTTCAACGCGGGCGATCGCATCTCCAATTGCACCATGATCTTCAGTAATCAGCACTTCGTCGCAATACTCGCTTACCTGTTCACGGAACCAGTCAGCATCGTATTTGCAGTAAGTTCCCGCCCATACTACATGAATCCCCATCTCCCGTGCCAAAATCTTGGTCATAGCCGCAGCGTGGGTATTGTCGCCAAACACGACTGCTTTCTTACCGGTCAAGTTCTGACAGTCAATCGAACGGGAGAACCATGCGGCTTGTGATACATGCAGAGTTTGCTCGTTAATGAACTCTTCGTAATCTACCTCAGCGCCTTGGGCGTTAATTATCTGTTGAATCTTACGGATACAACGAGCAGTTTCTACTACACCCATTGGCGTAATATCTACGCAGGGTATGCCGAATTCAGCTTCGAGGTACTTAGTCGCCATTAAACCGAGTTCGCGGTAAGGTGCGAGGTTAAACCAGGCGCGGGGCATCTTCTTAATATCGTAAACCGAAGCGCCTTCGGGAATGACGGTATTTACCTCAATTCCCAAGTCAGCCATCAGCCGCTTCAGTTCGGTGCAGTCGTGCTGGTTGTGGAAACCAAGGGTAGAAGAACCGATGATGTTAACTGAGGGTTTTTCGGTTTTACCTTCTGGTAGTTCGCCTTTTTTGCGAGCTTTCTCAATGTAGTATTGGACGATTTGTTGCAAAGTGCGATCGGCAGCTTGCAGTTCGTTGAAGCGGTAGTGGTTTACATCCGCTAGCATCACGTCTCCTTTCGCCTCGAGCTGCGCCCGCTCAACAAAGTTGTGCAAATCTTCTTGGAGAATGCTGGAGGTGCAGGTGGGAGTTAATACAATCAGATCCGGGTGTTCCTCGGAGTCTTTGCGGGTGATGTTGTCTACCACTTTTTCTTGGGAACCACGTGCCAAAACGTTACGATCAACGACACTGGTTGTCACCGGGGTGAAGTTCCGCTCCCGCTCTAGCATTGATCGCATGACGTTAAAATAGTCATCGCCGAGTGGAGCGTGCATGATCGCATGAACGTTTTTAAATGAACTGGCGATCCGCAGTGTGCCTATGTGGGCGGGACCAGCATACATCCAATAAGCTAATTTCATGTTTTGTGTTCTCCTTTTGATTGAAACCAAGATGGACGATTAGTGCTTGATTATTAAATCGTTTCTGATTTTCTCAAAAGTTGTAGTTCTTGGGGAATAGGCACTCACAGGACTTTACACAAGTGGCGAGCGCTCAAACCTGTTGACTGATTGGGATTGGGCTTCATATTTAAACAACATTTGTGTTGCCTAAGTTATATAAATCTTAATTATTTAGAAACTTTCGTATAAATAGGGACGCTTGGGATAGGGATTAAGAAATATGGGTAAGATTATTTTCCAGTCCCTAGTCCTTAGTCCCCAATCCCCAGTCCCTAACTAAGCAGAAACCAAGCGTCGCAAAGATTGAGCGCGGCGTTTAGCTGTAGTATTATTTGGTTGAAGTTTCAGTGCTTGTTCGTACATTTCCAAAGCTTGAGCATTTAAATTTTTTTTCTCGTAAGCATGTCCGAGATTATTCAGTGCTGTCACATAATCGGGTTTAGATTTGAGCGCTTCTTTGTATTGACGAATCGCTAAGTCATACTGCTCTTGCGCGAAGTAAGTATAGCCCAATCCATTGTAAATCGGGGCGATATTTTCTTCGCCTTCTTCTTCGGCGGCTTTTAGGGCTTTTTGAAACAGCGTGATCGCCTGGGAGAACAAATTCTTTTCTGAATAAATACTGGCTAACTCATAATATTCTTGAGTCGTACCCTTTTCTGTATTCAGTTTTTTTCGCAGACGTGACATAGAGCTTTCTCGCCTGCGAGTTTTGAATACTTCGCGAAAAATGCTTACAACTGTAAATCCGAGCAGCACAACGAAAATTGAGAGATAAATAACCGGTAGCCTATTATCCATTGCCTTGAAATACAAAGTTAAAAAACTTCTTTCTTTCTCTATTATGTTACCAATGACTAATTACTAAAATGTTTATTTTTGCTTACCTACTGATAAACACTAATATTTTATCG
>CAXTNZ010000414.1:0-3144 GCA_964245695.1 uncultured bacterium
CATTTATACGTAATGAAAACTACGTAGATTAAGCCTGCCCCGTAAAGCTACGAAGCGATCGCTTTCGTCGAAAATATGTATGCAGTTAATACGCTGATTAAACAAACGTCAGGAACCGGGTAAGAGTGCAATTGCTTGAAGCAGCCAAACCTCAATTAAACGTTCAAAAACCGGGTTTTTCTGGCTTTGTTGAGAATGGTGCTTTGATAAGAGCAGTCAAGCGCAAAAAAGGGGGGGAGAGAAACAGATTTTCAGAGGGAGAGAAGCGAGTGTTTTTCCCCCACAAAGCGAGCAGTCCTATAAAGGTGAGAAAGTGATGATGAGTGCTGGTTATATAAGTCCTAGGTAAGATAAAGGTGTAACAGAGCTTTTCACTTCCCTACCACCAATGACCTCAACCCTGCTGAATTTTCCTCGTCTCAATGCCCCAAAGCTGCACTTGTTGCCCAACGGTTTGACAATAGTAGTAGAGCAGATGCCGATTGAAGCCGTCAACCTCAGCTTGTGGGTTAAAGTTGGCTCAGCCGTAGAATCGGATGCGATTAACGGTATGGCTCACTTTTTAGAGCATATGATTTTTAAAGGAACTGAGCGACAGACCAGCGGCGAGTTTGAACGTCAAATTGAAGAGCGCGGTGCTGTCACTAATGCCGCCACTAGCCAAGACTATACCCATTACTATGTGACAACTGCTCCCAAGGATTTTGCGGAGCTAGCGCCACTGCAAATTGATATAGTAGTTAATGCCAGTATTCCTGACGATGCCTTTGAACGAGAGCGATTGGTAGTTCTAGAAGAAATTAGGCGTAGTGAAGATAATCCTCGCCGCCGCACTTTTCAAAGAGCGATGGAGACTGCGTTTGATGAACTACCCTATCGCCGTTCGGTATTGGGACCAGAAGCGGTGATTTCCCAACTCAAATCTCAGCAAATGCGGGATTTTCACGCTAGCTGGTATCAACCACGGTCAATTACTGCTGTGGCTGTGGGCAATTTGCCGGTAGAAGAATTAATTGAAATTGTTGCAGAGGGATTTACAGAAGCTACTAGCACTCAGCGCTCAGAACTTAGAACTGAGCACTCAGCGCTTAGTCCGGAATTACCTTTTAGAGAAATTGTGCGGCGAGAATTTGTTGATGAAAGCCTACAGCAAGCACGGTTAGTGATGGTTTGGCGGGTTCCGGGGTTGACTAAGCTAAATCAAAGTTACGCGCTGGATGTTTTGGCGGGAATCTTGGGACACGGACGGACATCAAGGCTGGTGCGAGATTTGCGGGAAGAACGAGGATTGGTTTCCTCGATTTCTGTGAGCAATATGACGCAGCAGCTACAGGGGACTTTTTATATTTCGGCGCATTGTGCAGTGGAAAATTTGCAAGCCGTAGAAACTGCGATCGCTCAACATATTAGCTCTCTGCAAACAGAATTGGTAACAGCAGCGGAAATTGATCGCGTGCGGAAGCGTGTGGCTAACAGGTTTATTTTTGGCAATGAAACACCGAGCGATCGCGCTGGTTTGTACGGTTACTATCAATCTATGGTGGGAGACTTAGAACCAGCCTTTGATTATCCACAGCACATTCAGGCACAAAATGCAACTGACTTAATGCAAGCTTCCCAAAAGTATCTTTCGCCAGATGCTTATGGTGTAGTTGTGATGAAACCTGGAAAATAAGAGAAACTTTGACTTGCTGTTCGACAATCTTTAAAGCTGATAAATGTGGACTGAAATTGACGCTCATATTAGCCAGCTGACTGGCGATAAGTTTGAGCACCAAAATAGGCGATCGGTTAGTGGTGGGTGCATCAATCAAGGTTATGCTGTCTCTAATGGCAAGCGTACCTACTTCGTCAAGCTGAACCAAGCATCGCAAATTGCCATGTTTGAGGCTGAGGCGCTGGGTTTACAGGAAATGCTGTCATCAAATAGCATTCGCGTCCCGAAACCAATTTGCTGGGGGACAGCAGGTAATTCTAGCTACATCGTGTTGGAGTGGCTGGAAATGAATGGAGGTAATACTAAATCTTGGGAAGAGATGGGACGCAGGTTGGCGGCGATGCATCAAACCACTAGCAGCCAAGGTATGGGGTGGAAAATTAATAATACCATCGGTTCCACGCCGCAAATTAATACTTGGACAGCAGACTGGGCAGAATTTTATGCTCAACATCGACTCTCGTATCAATTTAAACTTGCAACTTTGCGGGGTGGTAACTTTCCCCAACAAGAAAAATTACTAGCGGCTATTCCTGAGTTACTTGCACACCAGCCCCAACCTGCTTTAGTACACGGTGATTTGTGGGGGGGAAATGCTGGGTGTACTGTCTTAGGAGAACCAGTAATTTATGATCCAGCAACTTATTTTGGCGATCGCGAAGTTGATATTGCCATGACAGAACTTTTTGGCGGTTTTCCGGCAGCTTTTTATCATGGTTACAACCAAGTTTTTCCTCTAGAGACAGGCTATGAGCAAAGAAAGACACTTTATAACCTGTATCACATTCTCAATCATTTCAATTTATTTGGGGGCGGTTATGCTTCCCAGGCGAATCGGATGATTGAACAGATTTTCCGGAGTTGAATTTTGCCTCCTCGTAGGTGCTGGGGTTGCTTCGCATGGTTCCACAGTTACCACAACAAAAGCTGAGGGACACGAAATTATCGTGTCCCTCAAAAAAATTGTTAACACACAGCGTATTTTGAACGCTAATGAATTAGCGCCGCTTCTTAGGATTAGGAGTGGTGGGTCGTGTTTCCCGTTTTTCTTGCTCTCGCAGACGGCGATCGCGCCATTCTGCCACCGTCAAATAACCTACGCCGCCGGTGAGTGCCAACAGCAGCACCAAGGCAACCAAAGCCAAAATGCTCAACAATGGACTTTCCACGATTTTCTTACAGTCCGTTACGACCCCAAACTACCATTGCAATTGACCAAGTAAACACAACCAGCAGTGAAACCCAACCCAGTGTCAAAATCTCCATAGTCCTATTTTTCAACTAATTTACAAAACGTCTCTAATATTTATGATACTGGGAATGGTCAATAGTCATTGGTCATTGGTCATTAGTCATTTGTTATTTGTCCCCCTTGCCTCAATACACTTGAGTTAAGCTTTTTTTCTCTTCCTCTGCTTCCCCTGCCC
>CAXTNZ010000415.1:0-3101 GCA_964245695.1 uncultured bacterium
ATACGGCACACGGCGCTTGCAAGGGGGGATTGGTAATGGCTTCTGTAATTAATGTAAATTTACCACAGCAGTCTTATGAGATTGCGATCGCATCTGGTAGTCTAGATAATCTAGGCGATCGCATGACCGATTTGAATTTGGGAAAGAAGGTACTGCTGGTTTCTAACCCGACAATTTTTAAGCATTTTGGGGAAAGAGCGATCGCATCTTTGACGAATGCTGGTTTTGAAGTTGCGACTTGCACCCTACCACCGGGTGAACGCTACAAAAATCTTAACTCAATCCAAAAAATCTACGATAACGCTTTGGAAAACCGCCTAGAACGCTCCTCAACTATGGTAGCTTTGGGGGGAGGTGTCGTTGGTGATATGACAGGCTTCGCGGCGGCTACGTGGCTAAGGGGCATTAATGTTGTGCAAGTCCCTACTACACTCTTAGCAATGGTGGATTCCGCTATTGGTGGTAAAACTGGTGTAAATCATCCCCAAGGCAAAAACTTGATTGGCGCATTTCATCAGCCACGACTAGTTTTAATCGACCCGGAAGCGTTGAAAACTCTGCCGATGCGGGAGTTTCGCGCCGGAATGGCAGAGGTAATCAAGTACGGTGTGATTTGGGATGCGGAATTATTTGCGGAGATGGAAGCGAGTAAGAACCTGAATCAACACCGTTACGTGAAGCCGGAATTGATTGACAGCATTTTAACACATTCTTGTCAAGCAAAAGCTGATGTTGTCAGCAAAGACGAGAAAGAAGCAGGACTGCGGGCGATTCTTAACTATGGACACACGATTGGTCATGCTGTGGAAAGCTTGACGGGTTATCGTTTAGTGAATCATGGTGAAGCTGTGGCTATTGGCATGGTAGCAGCAGGGCATATTGCTGCGGAACTGGAAATGTGGCAAAAGGAAGAGACGCAAAGACAAGATGCTTTGATTGAAAAAGCCGGTTTACCAACGAAGTTACCTGCTGGGGTAGATATTGAAGC
This sequence comes from uncultured bacterium, assembly GCA_964245695.1. GTDB lineage: Bacteria > Cyanobacteriota > Cyanobacteriia > Cyanobacteriales > Nostocaceae > Hassallia. Next base: position 989 of record CAXTNZ010000415.1, read on the forward strand.
GATAATTGAGGCTTTGCAAACGGATAAGAAAGTCAAAGACGGTAAAGTCAGGTTTGTTTTGCCCACGCAGATAGGTGTAGTGACGGTGACTGATGCTGTACCATCGGATACTATTAGGCAGGTTTTGGGGAGGATGCAAGGTTAGCGAAAGATGCGAGTAGCGCGATCGCCCACCAGGAAATGAATTTCCCGGCTAATAGCTTACAGCAATTAGGGTAAATAGACCGCATTGTAGGGGCTGTAGGGGCATAGCAATGCGGGCGCCCCTACGACAAGTGTGGTTTAATAAGCTATTAGCCATAGGTTTATAACTTATAGGGAGTAATGCCACTTAAAAAATATGTAAACTTTAACACAAAAATTCAGCATCAAAACTGTAAAATTCAAGTTCTCAACTTTATCGCTACAGTTCAGAACACGAACGTTGCAGTTCAGAACACGAACGTTGCAGTTCAGAACACGAACGTTTGAGTTCAAAACACGAATGATTGAGTTCAGAACACGAACGTTTGAGTTTCACATAGAAAAGTCCGAGCTTTTATCTTCAACTTTCAAAATAATATCTATACATTTCGAGTTCAGAACTCGAAAGTTCATGTTCTGAGTCGAAATGATGATGTTACAGGCGATAACAGTCGGTGTGTCCCACCGTAGTATATAAATAAATTGACGTGCGATCGCCTAATTTAGCCCACCTTCGTGTTCCTCGTTCGGATGGTAGACGCGATGAATCGCGTCTCTACAAGGGTTGTGGATAACGCATATTTAATTTGTGAAGGGTATATTAAAATAGACGCGCGACCTTTATAAATTCCTGTGGCTAATCAAGAAGAAATTATCGTTACCCTGGCACAAACTCCTTTATATCAACTTGCTGTCGAACTGAAAGCCAGATTAACCAGCTTTGGCGGTTGGGAAATGCCTGTACAATTTACTGGTATTAGCCGGGAACATGAAGCGGTGAGAAATGCTGCCGGCATGTTTGATATTTCCCACATGGGTAAGTTTACATTACAGGGTAAAAGCGTAATTTCACAGCTTCAGGGTTTAGTTCCCTCAGATTTGAGTCGCTTGCAACCAGGTCAAGCGCAATACACGGTGTTGTTAAATGAAAGAGCGGGAATTATTGACGACATCATTGTATATTATCAAGGTGAAGACAGCACAACAAAGACGCAGAAAGCTGTAATTATAGTCAATGCGGCAACCACAGGCAAAGACAAAGCATGGTTATTGCAAAACCTGGATACTGAAGAAGTGAAGTTTCAAGACTTGTCAGCAGAAAAAGTCTTAATTGCCGTCCAAGGACCAAAAGCAAGCAGCATTCTTCAGCAATTTGTGTCAGCAGACTTAACTACAGTCAAAGCATTTGGTCATTTGGATGCAACTATATTCGGGAAATCGGCATTTCTTGCCCGCACAGGTTACACCGGAGAAGATGGATTTGAGGTGATGCTAGATCCAGATGTGGGGGTCGAGTTGTGGCAAAATCTGATTCAAGCTGGTGTCATTCCTTGTGGACTTGGTGCGAGAGACACTTTGCGACTAGAAGCGGCAATGGCACTTTATGGACAAGATATCGATGAAAACACCACTCCTTTAGAAGCCGGTTTGGGTTGGTTGGTTCATCTTGATCGCAAAGGTGATTTTATCGGACGTTCAATTTTAGAACAGCAGAAAGCTGATGGAGTGCAACGTCGGTTGATCGGTTTGCAGATGCAAGGACGTAATATTGCTCGTCACGGCTATCAAATATTATCAGCAGGTAAAGTAGTGGGGGAAGTCACCAGTGGAACTTTATCACCAACACTTGGTTATCCCATCTCCCTTGGTTACGTTCCCACTGAGTTAGCAAGTGTTGGTCAGCAGCTAGAAGTAGAAATTCGCGGCAAAGCTTACCCCGCAGTTGTGGTGAAACGTCCGTTTTATCGGTCAAAAAATCGTCTGATTTAGATTGTACTTCATCACACCCCCTCTAATTGCAAAAAATGCACTTGTCCTGATTCATCCCCAGCGACAATTGTTAGGCGATCGCCTGCAACAGCACAGCATTTTATTGCACTCTCACCTGTGAAAGTGGCAATTACTCGCCCAGTTTGCCAATCCCAGACTT
>CAXTNZ010000416.1:0-3058 GCA_964245695.1 uncultured bacterium
CCTCATCCCTCTGCTTTTCTACTTCTTTGTCCAAGGAATCATCAAATCGTTCGCCAGCTTTTTCGAGACTTCGTATGCTCCGAAGCGGTTGAGATGGCTGGGGTCAGAAAAGTTGTCACTGGCTTGTGGAAATAGTAGGCTCAAATCCCGATAAATAAAATTTGAATTTGCAGCTTGACGCAACATGTACTCCTGAAATTCTTGCTCATATTTTGTGCGTATTGGGTCTAGATATTCTGCGGTCAGGGGCATGTTGACAAACACCAAAGAAATTTTTTGAGATTGAGTGAACTGAAGCAATGCTTGTAAGGCAGCATCTTGTTCGCCTTCTATTTGGAAAGATTTGTAGTCGTTGTCATAATTTCCAGGAACTTTGGAGTGTTTTTGATAGTATTTAGCGGGATGGAAGCGAATAGATAAAGGTAGAAATCCATCAAAGTCTACTGCTTGCCCAGAAGAATCCTCTTCCAGATTATCTGTTAGCTGTGAATGTGATGCGCCGATTCCAGAAAGAGCGCTAATTAAAGGCAAAGACTTGAATTGTTTGTTAAATAATGCTTTGAGTTGATCGCGCTGTTGGTAGGTAGCCGAAACACTAGCTAAAGCTTGATTTAAAGACTGATTAACAGCTTGATAGCCGCTCACCTGTTGATTTTCGGCTTTTGTCTTTTGCTGTCCTTTGGTTGACGCTGGATTTGGGAAAACATCATTTGTACTTTTGTTAGCTAGTGCTTTCTGGATCGCTTGTTGGTAACCTGGTGATGCAGCGATCGCTTCAAAGGTCATATCCTCTCTGCCGCTGTTGAAAGCACGGGAACCATCTGCCCAAAGAATTAGTTTTGGCAGTTCCGATCGCTGCAAAACTCGGCGAATAATAAAATCTACGACTTGTGCGGTGGCTCCGTTAATGCCAAAGTTAAATACATCAACTTTCGGATGACCCTGAGTTGCCAAAGTTTTAGAAAGTGCTGCCGGATCGATTCCCCTAAGAGCGCGGGAAGAACCAATAATTAACACATCTGGCGGACTACCAGTTTTAGCCAGACGCTGTTTATACAATGCTAGTTGCTCATCTAACTGTCTGGCATTGAAAGAAGGCATTTGCGATCGCGCTGCTAATAAAATCGCTGTTGCGGTTGCTTTACGCCTTGACTGGGTATCATCACCTTGTGTAAACTCAGAAGCATTGGATACAGAACTACCGTCGGCAGAAAATTTTTTCTTAGAAGTGTCGGTAAAAAAAGCAGTTTTTTTATCTTGATTTTCTTCATCTTTTACAGAAGATGATTGAGGCGAAACACTGGCAACTGTTGGCGTTTGCGTCGTCAGAGCAATGAATTGACTTAATATCCAATCGATTTGTAGCGTAAGCAACAACCCCAGCGTACCCCAAACCAAAGCTGTTTTCAGCCCTTGAGAATCAGCAGTTCGCTCTGCTCTGGAGTCGCTTTCTGTAAATAGCTGCGTTGCCAAAAGACTCTTTTTTGCGGTTGCGCCCCAATCTCTAGCTTCTTGTGTGACAATACTGTGAACTTCCTCGGTTGTTAAATCGGGACGCAAAATTCGCTCGCTACTCTGGGAGGGTAACTCGTCAACGTAGGCAGAAGTTGCGGCAAATTCTGGGGTAGCTTCTGGTATTGAACGTTGGCGTTGCTCAAAATCAACGCCATAATTCCAAAAAGGTTTTTTGTTACCAGCACGGCGACCGTAGACTCTTACTCCCATAATACCGGTAATTTTTAACTGGCGTAAGCACTTAGTAACTTTAGGGGCTACTTTTTTCCGTCCTGGACAAACGGGTGCATCACACATGATGTGTAATAATTCACCTTTGCGAAGTAGAAGTACGCGAATACCACCTGTTTTTAGACGCAAATCCAAAAGAGGATTGAGTAAGCGCTCTAATAAAAAATGGATCGCCGGCTCATCGCCAGAACTTGCTAATTCCAAAGCTGATGCGGAAAGCGCCGGATGCTCAGCGGCGGGTAAATCGAGCCAATCAATCCAAGCTGGTTGCTTATCTTGGGTTTTTTGTCCGTAAACAGTGGCGGCGAGAATGCCTTGAGGAGCGATCGCTTCTAACTGAGGTACAATTGCTGCCAAACACGCCGTCTTATCTGGGGCTGAAGCGGTTGCTAATAAATCAGAAGCTGGGGTGCAAAATATATGTAGCGTCGATTCTTTGAGAGAGGCTTGCACCGCCACTTTTAACTCGGATAAAGCTTCCCTTAGCAAGCGGGCGATCGCTTGTATATCTCCCCAACGCGCCCATTCCTTGAGCATCACCTCTGGAGGCGTTAAATCCACACGTAGCAGCCACTCAGGAGTTGTTTCGCCACTTACTTGCGAAGCGATAACGGCATCTTGGTAGCCGGAAAGTTTCAGATCCCGCAACTTCTGGGCTACTGGTTCGGCGATTAGCGATGGATCGGGGCTATAACTCGACTGACAAAATATCCACAGACGACTTTCTTCTGGAGAACCGTTGTCTTTTGGCTGTTGGTTCTTTACCTTCACTTGTACTGAAACACCCAAAGACGAAAGTGTTTCGCTGAGATAGCGGGCGATCGCATCTGGGTGTCCTTGGCGTGCCAGACTTTCATTAGAGACAATCATCGCCCCGCCAGGATTTAGGCTGGTTTCCGCATCTTTAATCAGGGCTTGATTGACCTGTTCCAAATGTCTGTCGAGTTGATTTAAATAAACTCGATGACACCATTCGGGTTGCTTTTCCCCTTTTTTGCGACCATAGACAAATACTTGGTATATAGCAGGCTCCTCATTTTTTGTCAACAGTTCTAAGTCTGTTTGCTGCAACGCTTGCAGCAAGTCAGACAAAGTTTGCCAACGCTGAGGACAGTCTAGACCTTCACAAAGAATGTGTAGGTCGTTTCCCCGCAACTGGACTTTCACCCCGAAAGTGTTGATACCTGTTGCTTGGCTTACCCACTGCACTAAGGATTTCTGGCGTTCTAGTGATACTGTTTTCATGGTCGGGTAGACTTTACAGGAATGGGGAATGGGGAATGGGGAATGGGTAATGGGGAATGGGTACTAA
>CAXTNZ010000417.1:0-3014 GCA_964245695.1 uncultured bacterium
GCCCCCGGCTGCAAGACTTCCTGGTAGCAACTGGACTCGATCGGCTCTCGCTTAATGTAGAAAGCAGATGACAATGGCACCTGCCCCTCCGGCAGCTCCCACATAACTGCTTCCGAAGAATTAGTTAGTTCTGGCTGCTCCTGAGTTTGTAGGGCAGAAAGCCGTTGTTCTATTAATGCATAGCAACTTGTTCGGTTAATCTTTTCTCCCAGTACCTTTGATAATTGACTCCACAATTGAGGGGCAACCCATTGCTTGATATACGTCTCAGCATAATTATTCTCCTGAGCGATTTGAGTATATGTTTTTGAGCTTCTAGTCAATGTTTCTCGCAAAACTACTTTCTGAATAAAGCTCAAAGGCTTGCCTGTAGAGATGACAATCAACTCATCAGCAAACTTGACCATTGACTCGACACTACTCATCTGACCTACAGCCGTGCGCCGCTATTTATACAATGGTTTACTCTACGGATTCACCCTCGTCACAGGGATGAAAACTGATTTACTGGTGATTCTAGCGAATTAGAGAGGAATTACAACCAGTATGATAGCTATCTATTTCTTAAGAAAATCCTCATTATTGTCCGTTTATTATGTATTGACAAAACTTTTATTCTATGCCCAAAAAAATAATTTTAACAAATAAAGGTCAAAATGTGAATAATATATATTGACAAATTGGCTAGTTTATGCCATAGCAACGAGTTAATGCAATCAAGGTATGAACTTTATGTATTCTGGATCGGACGAAGAATATGCACAATGACAGAGAGTCTGCTGATAAGGATAAATTTTAGTACTATCTCCCTCGTTGTCATAGCAAAAATGTGCTGGAGAAATGTGTGTATCGGTGGGGAGGATTTTCTTTTTACAAAGAACCACAGGAGAAAAACAATACCATGACGGATAATACCGTTAAATTTGGTGATGCATTCTATCTCAAGCACGAAACAGGTCAATACCTTGTTGCTGCTGATCGCGGACGGTATAACTGACCACAGTTAGGAAACACAGGAAAAGTGACACTCCAACTTTTAAGCGTGGATAAAAATGTCAAGACAGGTGAGGTTAAATCTGGCAGTCCGATCAAAATCAGAACAACAGAATCTGTAGCCCAAAATGATATTTTAGGAGTTTTTTCCGATAGCCACGGTTGCTACTATTTGCGAGATGGATACGACAACAATAAACAGAACTGGTTAATCACCAAATCTGATTTTTACGCTTCACTCCTCTACTGATAACTTGTGATATGAAATTATTTAATTTCATTCTAAAAAAGGATAAAAGCATGAACAAACAAAGCAACAATATACCTTCTGTAGATTTAGTTATTGTTGTCGATACAAGTCCTTCAATGAAAGATGAAGCACAGGCTCTAAGTAATGCTACTGCTAGTGCAATTGCATCTGCCAAATCTAGTTGTCCGGCTGATTTAAGGATAGCTTGGTTTGGTATTGAAGGTACTTGGAAAGGGACAAACTTTGACCAAACAATTAGAGCATATCTGACACAAAAGTGTAAAGTTTCTGAATCCAAGCTGCGAGGTAGAAAAAGAGGAGAACTAGCCTCAGCAGGAGCGCAAGAAGATGCAGCTCGCGCCATCGAAGATATCTCAGATTACTTTGATTGGCGAGAAGGTGCAGCGCGGGCAATTTTCTATCTTGGAGACGAAGCCCTTGAAGCTGGCGGAGATAAAACAGAACAAAAAGATATTGAAGCGGCTAATTTAGCAATTCAGAAAGCTCAAGCAGCTAAAGTTACCGTTCATACATATTTCGGAACTTCCAACAGCAAGCATCAAGAAGGTGTCAAAAAAGAATATGCCAGAGTTGCAGCTTCAACAGGGGGACAATACTTCACAGATAAAGATGCGATTGGTGGTTTTAGTGCAGTGTTAGAAAAAGTCATCTGCGGTAGTCGCACTCCTCAAACTACTAAGCTCAAAGCTGGGGCGGTTTACGTTCAAGATTCCGTTTCCAATAAATTAAGCAAGCTTTATACTTTAGACTTAACTACAGGTAAAACTACTTTCGTTGACGAGATAGCTACAGAAGTTTCTGATATTGCCTTTGCTGGTTCGCAACTCTATGGACTTGACCAAGTAGATAACAAAACTCAACTCATTAAAATTGACATCAACACTGGTAATACCACCGTAATTGGTCATATTGGCTTTGCTGTTACTGGTTTAGCATACCATCGTCACAAAAATACCCTTTACGCTACAACTGCCAAACAACTTATTGCCATCAATCTCGAAACAGGTAAAGGTACGCAAGTAGTAACGGTAGCCGATAAAAACTATAACTGTGGCGAAGTCGCCTTTGATGCTGATGGCAAGGCTTATATTTCCCTAATTGGTTACGACAAGAAGAAGTTACTTGCAAGCTGCGACATTAATACTGGCAAAGTCAATATCATCGGCGATACAGGCTTTCCTGGTCTTGCCAGCATGGAATTTGTTGGTAATATTCTTTATGGCGTGACTGGCAAGTTCTTTAACTTAGGTAAAGACGGTCAGCTGATCCGCATAGATACTAATACTGGTAAAGGAACTTTAGTTTGCATGACCGAACCCAGCAGTCGTTGGGCAGGGATTAGTATTTATGCAGTGAGGGAAGCAACGACTCAAAAAGCTCAAACAACAATCCCACAGTCAACTGAAACAACCTCTACAACAACCAGCCAGCCAACCCAAAAAGCGGTTTCTCAAGTCACTAACATCCAAAAGGAGAAAGTCATGAGTATTTTAACCATCGATACCAAGAACAATTGTTACGTCATCGACCCCGGTCAAATGAACGACCTGCAACAAAATGTTGCTAATTCCTTTGCTTTAGAGCAAGGTAGTTACGACATTAAAATTACTAGTGGTATCTATAAATATGCCAGAGCTAAAACAGATGGAGAACCTTTTGTTTTACTCTGGCTCTATGGAGGTGATGGTAGTACATTTGTTAATCAAAACACTGGTTTTGAGACTGGCGCAACCTGGACAACATTGAATGG
>CAXTNZ010000418.1:0-2986 GCA_964245695.1 uncultured bacterium
CCCCCTTCCCTTATAGGGAAGGGGGCTGGGGGGTTAGGTCTGTTGGTGTACGTGACTCAACCCTGGAAGCGCTATATTTTTATGGATATCCCCTAAAAAAATATGCAATTTATAGGCAGATTAGCTGATTTTTCGTTTTTCCGATAATATAAATTATTTATTGAAAATAAAAAGACAAAATCTAAAAATTAATTGGGAATTTTCCGTAAACCTCTCCCCAAAGACTGAATTTACTTAATGAAGTTGGAATAGCGCAAACAATCGTATTTTCAGATTACCGCCCAAAAATTAAAGAAAAACTTCATTTATTAAAAGTGTGTTTTTCCGCACAATGCAAATCAAACCTTTGACAGAGCCTTGATCCCTAGATACTTCGTTAGGGTTTGAGTAGGTTGCAAAATATGTAAATATTTTTGAACAGGAGAGTGGAGTGGTGCATTATATTAATAAGTTTAATAAATTATTTTCCGCCTGTAAGTGGAGAATTCCTCTGGCTGGCTTAGTCATTACTGTTGGTGTTGTTGGCGAACAGGCTAAACCAGTTCTGAGTAACCAAATAGAAAGTAACCAAATAGTCATTGTAGAGACCTCAACGTTGCCGGTCACGGATTTGCAATCAAGAAACGCTCTTTTACAGCAAAGACAAATCCAAGCCAACACAAATCTCAGCCAAGACAACTCCGAGATTAACTCTACTTCCAAACAAAACCTCCGGGGGAAACTTCGTGATGTTGCGGCTGAGCGGAAATTGGCACAACCCTACACCGAAAGCAAAGCAACCCAGAAGGTATCTACATCAGTTGCTTCTACAAACTCATCCAAGGAATTAAAAACAGTTCCGACAAACACCGCACTAGTTACCGAACCTCAAGGAGCTAGAAAAAACCAGGGAGTTTTGCCGAGCGCGAAGTTTCCCAAACAAGATGGCATTTATCTCTATGGACAGTCGCCACAACCCAACCAAGTTGGGCAAGGATATATCGTATTTCAGAAGCGGCAAAATCAGGTGACGGGTGCGATGTATATGCCCAACTCCGAGTTTAGTTGTTTTCAGGGCAATCTCGACTCCTCAGGAGATTTGGCTATGACAGTTACTGGTTTCCCTGGTGAAGGAGATCAGGAACAGGTGGCTACAGCCAGTACATTACCTAAGATAGATGCAGATGAGCCAATGAATTATGCCTACTCCGTAGCACTGCAAGACTATCATCAACTCAATTCCGTCAGTGCTAACGATCGCCGCATTTTGCAAATGTGTAATCAAAATTAAGACGGTGGATATCGAAAGCTAGTGAAATGATGACTATTGATGATTAATGATTAAAACTCAATACCTGCTTGCGCCTTAACACCTTGGTCGCGGAAAGGATGTTTAACTAAAGTCATTTCTGTAACTAAATCAGCTCGCTCAATTAAAGCGGTTGGTGCGCCTCTGCCTGTAAGAATAACGTGTTTGTCAGGTGGTTTTTGTTGCAAACCTGCTAAAACTTCCTCAAGTTGTAAATAACCCATTTTCAGAGCGATATTAATTTCATCTAACAGCACCAGCTTGAAGTCGGGGTTGCGAATGTATTCTAATGATTTTTTCCAAGCGTCGTAAGCTTTATCGAGATCGCGATCGCGGTCTTGAGTTTCCCAGGTAAAGCCTTCGCCCATAGCGTGAAATTCTAACTGCTCTTGCCACATACTGAAAACCTTTTTTTCTGAAGGTTCCCATGCGCCTTTGATAAATTGGATGATCGCCACCTTATATCCATGACCAAGCGATCGCAATACCATCCCCAACGCCGCAGTGGTTTTACCCTTACCGTTGCCGGTATTAACAATAATTAACCCTTTTTCAGGCACAGCATTTGCTATCCGTTGATCCTGGACTTCCTTGCGGCGCTGCATCTTTTTACGGTACTGCTCGTCCGTTAAAGACGTGGTTATTACTTGATCAATTAAGCGCTCAATCTCTGGGTCTGGGTTAAATTCTGTTGTGGTGTCGGGTTTCATCAATCTCTCTAAATGATTACAACTAATAAAATTAACCAAAATTAAGTTATTTATACCATTTTAATAAAATAGTATTATTGGATATGTCTAGTGAGATTACCCTGAAAAATGTTGATACACTGTTAGCTTTCTTACGATTATTTTCCAGCAAGGAAGCAAAACTATATAATATACAAACTGAAGCCTTAACTTTAGACCCTTATTGCTATTCTAAAGAATTTGATAGCTTCATTAAAGCACTTTACCAAGAAAATTTTGTCATTTCCTTTGATTGGACAACTTGGCTGGATGAAGCTAAACGTTTCGTCCAACATCCAGAATTGTTAAAGGCTGACATTTCTACCTTACAAAAATTATTGACAACCCATGTTCGCTGCATAGCGCTTTTGTAGCGGACATTTAGCGCAAATCATTGATAACGGTCACTTGCAAGCAATTCTCAAACGACTTGCAGCAATTCGTGTGGCTATGATTTTAGAAAACAGCAAACCGGGGATGATGACGCAAATAAAAGTGGTTCAAGGTGATATTACTGAGTTGAAAGTTGATGCAATTGTAAATGCAGCGAATACTTCCCTACTGGGTGGTGGCGGTGTCGATGGCGCAATTCACCGCGCCGCTGGACGAGAATTGCTAGAAGAATGTCGTAAGCTGGGAGGGTGTGAGACTGGCGAAGCGAAAATCACAAAAGGCTATAATCTCCCTGCTAAATGGGTGATTCACACAGTCGGTCCGGTGTGGGAGAGTGGAAATTCTGGCGAAGATGAGTTGTTAGCCAGTTGTTATCGCCAGAGTTTAGCCTTAGCAGAGCAATACGAGATTGAAACTATAGCTTTCCCAGCAATTAGCACAGGTGTTTATAGATTTCCTGTGGAACGTGCTAGTAAAATTGCTGTCACTGAAGTTAACAAGTTTTTACAAGGCGATCGCAAAGCGCGCCCTACCGCCCAAACGCCTTTATGGAGTTTGCCCCGTTCCTCCGGAACGG
>CAXTNZ010000419.1:0-2649 GCA_964245695.1 uncultured bacterium
GGGTACTAAGGTGGGAATAGGGCATCGGGCATTGGGCATAGCTGAAATTTTTTCGTTCGTCCTAGTCCCAAGTGCCTAGTCCCTAGTCCCCAATCCCTAGTTCCTATTACCTACTCAAGAGTCCCCAATCCCCAATGCCTTGTAAAATAGAACCATAGATTTATCACAGTCTGAAGTTTTTTTTTAACACTTTTGTTACCCTATTAGCTTGCATAATAAACAAAGAGAGATTTGTAAAATTCCTAGCTGCACTGCTTTGTGAATTTGGCGTTTGCTTGAATTATTCCTCCACCAACCAATAATTACCGATGCCTTCTGCCACTGTTAAGTTCTCACCCAACTCCGGATTAAATCTAGGTTTATTCAGCGTTCCACAGTCTTTCCTCTTGCAAGCAGGTACAGCGTCTATACTACTGCTGCTTTTAGCTTCTAAAGCCACCTCAGAAGCCCTAGAAGCTATGGGGCAAGCGAGCGAAGAAATTTTTCGTGGCGATCGCCTTCCCATCCTCGACTTTCCAAATGAAGACGAATTAAGCCGAAGTTAAAAATTATAGTCGGAAATTTCTTAAATTGAAGATTCTTCTGGCGCTGCCATGAGGCGCAGGTGCATAAACCAACAATTGTAAACAGTAATCGGCTTTACTAAAACAGAAGATATGAGTTCCGTTTTATACTCTTTGCTTCAGGCTGATAATATCTACCCCCCGTCGGAATTATTTTTGCGCCATCGTCTCCAAGTGGTGGAAGAATTATGGGAGTCTGTTCTCCGGCAAGAATGCGGTCAAAAGATGGTGGATTTATTGCAGCAACTTCGGGATCTGTGTTCCCCTGAAGGACAAGCCAGAAATGACCAAGCAGCAGAAGTCTTCAACTTGATTGAACAACTCAATATTAACGAAGCCATCCGCGCTGCTCGTGCTTTCGCCTTATATTTCCAGTTGATCAACATCATCGAGCAGGACTACGAACAACGGCAGCAATTGACTCGCTACGAAATAGAAGCAGAACCAGGGGAGCAGGAAACTCTACTTAATATCACCTCTTCATCGAATCACGGAGAAAACGATACACCCCTCAACAGCGGACTAGGAGCGGATATGCTGGCAAAGAGCTGGCGTGTGTCTGCGAACGACAAACAAAAAGGGACTTTTGCAGCGTTATTTCCGCTGTTATTCAAACTGAATGTACCACCCCAGCAAATTCAACGCCTAATTTCCCAACTGGATGTGCGCTTAGTTTTTACAGCACACCCGACAGAAATTGTTCGTCATACCATCCGGGATAAACAGCGACAGGTAGTGAAACTGTTGCAAGAACTAGATGCTGTAGAAAACCGCGCTGGGAACACAGGCGGCGGATATCCTTGGGAAGCAGCAGATTTACGCGAACAATTGCTCGAAGAAATTCGTCTGTGGTGGCGTACTGACGAGCTGCACCAATTCAAACCAAGTGTGCTGGATGAAGTAGACTACACGTTGCATTACTTCCAAGAAGTATTATTTGATGGCATTCCCCAACTGTATAAACGCTTCAAATACGCTTTAGCTAACACATTTGCTTGGCTGGAACCGCCAAGGAAAAACTTTTGCAGGTTTGGCTCTTGGGTAGGTTCAGACAGGGATGGAAACCCATCAGTAACACCAGAAATAACTTGGCAGACAGCTTGCTATCAGCGCAAAATGGTGTTGGAAAAATATATTCAGTCAGTCAAGCAGCTGGTTGAATTATTGAGTGTGTCGATGCACTGGAGTGATGTCCTCCCTGATTTGCTGGAATCTCTAGAGTTGGATCAGTCTCAGTTGAGCGAAATATATGACGCGCTGGCGCTGCGTTATCGGCAAGAACCGTATCGGCTGAAGCTGTCTTATGTGCAAAAAAGGCTGGAAAATACACGCGATCGCAATATAGCTCTCTATAAGCGGGAAACGCCAAAAAATGAAGACTCCCCAATGTACCGTTCGGGAGAAGAATTTTTAGCAGAGTTGCGATTGATTCAACACAACCTGACGGAAACAGGTTTAAGCTGTCGGGAACTAGATAATCTTATTTGTCAGGTAGAAATTTTTGGCTTTGATCTGACCCAGTTGGATATCCGTCAAGAATCATCCCGCCACGCTGATGCGCTAAATGAGATTCTCGAATACCTGCAATTATTGCCGCTATCTTACCACGAACTAACAGAGGCTCAGAGAGTCGCTTGGCTGGTAGGGGAATTGCAAACCCGGCGTCCCTTAATTCCCGCAGAATTGCCATTTTCGGATAAAACCAACGATGTAATTGAAACTTTCCGCGTAGCGCGATCGCTCCAACAAGAGTTTGGTGTCAATATCTGCCAAACTTATATTATTAGTATGTGCCGCGAAGTTAGTGACGTACTAGAAGTATTACTTTTAGCGAAAGAAGCAAGACTTTTTGACCCAGGTACTGCTGTAGGCACGATCCAAGTAGTTCCCTTGTTTGAAACGGTGGAAGACTTGCAACGCTCAAGAAGCGTCATGCGACAACTGTTTGAATTACCTTTGTATCGCGCTTTATTAGCCGGGGGCTATCAAGTAGAGGACAAGGGAGACAAGGAGAATGTCCCCCCCTCTCCCCCTCTCACGCCAGGTGCTACAACGGGGGGAACCCCCGCAACGCACTGGCTCCCTC
>CAXTNZ010000420.1:0-2621 GCA_964245695.1 uncultured bacterium
AGCGCGGGAGCGTCGCTACGCCGCGCCATCGCTTGTGCCAGTTGCGTAAGTCCTGTGAGATTCAAGTTCCCAAGCGGGATTTACCCGCCTATTATCAGATAAAACCAGACGATCTCAGTTCAAAAACTTACGCTAAAAAAGACATTCCTTCAAAGATTTTAAAAAAATCCCAAGAACTTGTAGGTCGTTACACCCTTACCAGCATTCCTAAGCAAAAGCCTTTAACTGAAAAGCTACTTAGCTCTAAAATCGACCCGAATCGCCTTGTTGATACTTTTGCCGTTGGTATTCCTGCAACACCTGCTATGTTATTAGGTGGTAACTTGCAAGCAGGCGATACTGTAGAAATGACACTTGTACCCACTACAACTAAGGCAGAATCTTTACCATCTCCTGTAGTATTTTCTAACATCTTAGTGTTGGATGTAAAGTCAGTGACTCAAGCCAGTGCTTCATCGACATCTGTGGTCGTAGTTGCCTTGCCCTTAAAGCGTCAGCAAGAATTTGCTAGCAAAAGTCTTGGTGCAACCTTCTTGCTTACCCGCAAGCTTTAGAGTGTTCCAACAAATAAATGATCGCGCTTGATAACCATCGACTACGATAACCCGGATTTCTCACCAACTCGGAAAAAAGCAGAGTGAAAAACTGCTAAAATGTATATATAACAAGCATTTCAGCAGTTATAAACTATGACTCGACCTGCAAGGCGCTCGCTTCCAAAACAGTTCAGATTTGAACAGCCAAAGTCACCCCCAGTTGTAGTTAATTTCAAGGGTGGGCAGGTAACATCCGATGCACCGATTTTGCTTAATTGCTGAAATAGATAGAAAACTGCAAATAACATCACAGCTTGCACAGTGTTTCCAAGATTACCGTCAGTCAAATCGAATTGACCATTCTATAGAAAGCTTAATTAAACAACGGATATACGGGCTGGTCATGGGGTATGAAGATTTGAATGACCACGATGAATTACGCCACGATCCAATGTTTACTCTAGCATTGCAAAAAAGAATTGGCTCAGAAAATGAATCGGTTATTTTAGCAGGAAAAAGTACATTAAATTAGTGATAGAACCAGTACCCACAAAGAGTGCGGGCAATCAGTTACGTTTATGGTTTTCTTCTATAGCTTACGTTTTGATGAATGCATTGCGTCAACAATGTTTAGCTAAAACAGTGGTTGTGGTTGAGTCGGGGATGCTTCCACAACTGGAAAAATCCCCAACAGTGAGCGAAAAAGCTATAGAAGTTAACTCCAGACTAAAACAAAACGAACAAACCAGCACTAGTAACGCTACAGAACAGCAGCCAGTTGGGGAAGAAGTATCAATGCTGGCAGAAAAACTCAAATCAGCTACCAGTTACTATCAAATTAGAAGTGCTATATACAGGCATCTGGCTGTTAAAGACGAAGCTTGTCAGCAGCTTACCCCAGAAGAACAGTTAAGAATTGAAAGATTGTTACCCCAGGAAGTATTAGCTTTAAAAACAGCCATATAACTCCAGTCAAGATTGTAAATGGAAAATTAATCACACTTGAAAAGGACAATCTACCGTCAAATAGAGCAGCTTTTTCGGAGTTTCAAAGCAGACAGAGAAGAAAACCTACGCCTTGCAATCGAAGCCCTAAAATCACCCAATCCTGATGCCGCACTCGAACTGCTAGCCATCATGGAAGAAATATCCTCATACTGCTTCTACGCCAGTTGGATTATGGGCAATGGATACAATGAAGGAATTAATTCTTAAATCATGGGATGGCACTAGCAACTTAACAACAACGCAATCAACTGATAGAGGTATGGAGCTTTGAAATTATCAATCATCACTGCAACCTACAATAGACCTATGCAGCTTGCATCTACTGCACTGCCAAGTATTCAAAGTCAAACTGACCGCAATTTTGAGTGGATCGTCATCAATGATGGCGCTAATCCTGATACTAGAGATATTATCACCAGCATTAGGGCAAGAGCTGATTTCTCTATCAGTTACATTGAAATGGAACACCCTGAACCGAGCAGTGGCTTTGGCTTGTGCTACGCTCGTAACCTGGGACTAGATGCAGCTGGTGGTGACATTGTTTCATACCTAGACGATGACAACAGCATTGCTCCTGAATTTGTTGCTTCATTACGACAATACTTTGAACAACATCCCAATATCCGATACAGCATGGCAAGACAGCAGCGCCGCCGCGATGTCATCCGCAATGGTAGTGTTATTCGCCAGGGTCAGCCGTTTGTTTCGCCTAGCTGTAGCGAACTGCAAACATAAACGCTTCAAACTGCAAACAAGCCAATTTTGAAACCACATTAACTGCAAATAGAGGGGGTCTCAAAACCACATTATCTGCAAATGAAACCACATTCGCTGCAAACAAACCACATTCGCTGCAAACAGACCACATTAACTGCAAATAGCCTGAAAGCCTTGTATAGAGGTTTTTTTATTTTTGAGCTTTAAAACCGTCCATCTTTTACGAACTTTTAATCCGGACAAATATGTACACTATTCGTGGTTTAATTTGGACTATATACGTTCGATTAAATCCCCAAAGCTGTTTAAACCGACAGCCAATATGGCTATGGTTATTTATGCTTATTTGAGAGTATCCAC
>CAXTNZ010000421.1:0-2530 GCA_964245695.1 uncultured bacterium
CGATGAAGCGATCGCCTAGTTTAGCTAGCTTTACATTTCTTTAGAGACAGCCTCTGATATTTTGCTTATTGCTTTCGTAGTGCTTTGAAGAATTGATACAAGCTTAAAAAAAAGCACCCTTAGCCAATGATTAATCTTTTTCACGATCCTAATAGCTTTCTTGCCTCTGTTAACAGCTGCTTCAGAGTTTGAGGCAGATTGATGACTTCTTGCACCAAATCTTGAGGAGTAATACCAATTTAATATGAAGCTGCATAGAAAAGGGCTTCCAAAATAAAGTTATAAGAAGAAACAGACATTACCTGCTCAAATGTAAGTTGAGCGAACAATTGCTGGATGCGATCGCGTAAATTTTGTAAAGAAGAGAAAAGTTCGTTTTTGAGCGATTTTTTGAGGAACTGCCAAAGTCTCTCAATCGAATTAAGTTCGGGGGAATGAGGTGGTTGAAGCAGAGGAATAATATTTTCTGGCCAGCGAATTGCGGAACTTGTATGAGCGCTCGCTTGGTCAATCTGTAAAATTGCATAGTCGTCGCCTAATTGCTGAGATAACCAGTCCAAAAACTGTTGAAAATATTCACCATTAAGTTTGGGGTAAACGTGAGTGAAAATGTTTTCCATTCATTGGTTCAATTGCACCATAAATCCAAAAATTATCTCGTTTCCATTTAACCTCAACAGTGGGCGTAACTCCAGGAGCAGTAATTACTTTCTCTGTTAGGGTTTTGAGTCCAACCCTAGTTTCATCCTGACAGAGGTAGTGGACAGACTTCCCTTGTGCCAGATGCTTAACGAGTGTAAGTAGGAGATGTTCATTTATGCCGAGAAAGACCGCACAGGACAAACAAGCGTATCGAACCGAGGTGATTCGACGCGTTAACGCAGCGATGCCCTCAGTAATGCAGGAATATGCCTCAATTAATTGGGCAGAGGAACTCAAAGGCTACCATACCGACCATGAATATTACCCTGACTACATCCACGCTCCCATTCATGGGGTAACCGATGCCTACACCAACCCTCAGTCGTGTTTAGCCTGGGATGCTGCTATGGATGCCATTATTCCCCGAGAGCCACAATGTTAGTTGCCATTCTTTGCGCGAGAAAATGGTTGAGCTAATTCCAACTTACGCTCAAATTGAGACGGTGCTAGAGCTTGGTGCAGGTACGGCTGATGGAGCGCTAGCCCTGGCACGGCGGTTTCCACAGGCGACTTTTCGCGTTACTGATGTTTCGCCTTACATGCTGGTGATCGCTCAGCACAAGTTTAACAAGGCTGGATTTAGTGAGCGGGCATCGTTCGAGCAGGTGGATGCCCGTCACACTGGCTACCCTGACAACTCCTTTGATCTTGTCACCTCATCACTACTCTTGCACGACACGCCATATGAGTGGACGCCTAAAATTCTTAAGGAGATGTACCGGATCACCAAACCCGGAGGTTGGGTACTATACGCTGACACCTATCGTGGTGAATACGCCCTGAGCGCTTCTTTTCAAGAACCGTGGTTAGATAACTTTATCCATTTCAACTTCGAGTACGAGTTTGCTCTAGCAGGTTTTACAAAACTCAATTACATTCCCTATGCCGTGGGTTTGTGGTATATAGTTGGACGTAAGCTAGAAACGTGATGTCAAAAAAAAGCTTCGGCAGGAACGTCAACGTCCCCCTGGTGACACCCTCTAAAACTTGCATAAAGTCGGCTTTATCTACTCAACTATCCTTTGCTTAACTACCACGATTGAGGTGCGATAGCCGAAGAGTCTTAAGCTCCGCTTATCGCACCACGTAACTGTTTTACGTCACTTACCAACTGTTTCAGCCTTCTCAACTGAATTATCACCTACTCCCAAAGTTAACTGTAAGGGAGTGCGCGACGGATACGCCTTCACTACCTCCCGATAAACCTCATAATTAGTGGGCAGCGTTTTCTGTTGCCCAGTCGCTCCATAGGTGAGCCGATACTCTACAGATTTCAGCAACTTAGGCTGGCTTGCCTGTTCTTGAGGTTTTTTGCGTTGCTCCACTTCATCAACTGTTGGTCGCGGTGGTAGAGCAGCCCACCATAAACCTCGGTCATCAGGACCTGTGACTGCCCCAGATGGCTTCAAGCCCGAAGCGATTGAGCAAAGAGGTAGTGGCAAAGGTTTCAAAGCGCGATGATGGTTCATTGGCTAGGTCGAGTGCATATTTGACTTGCCAAGTGTAAGTAGTAAGCGCGGTGGCTTCATACTGGTTTACTGTCAGATTACTGCAACTGGTGAGTGTAATCGCAGTTAGCACAGCTATTGCTGTCAACAAAAAATTAGCTTTCGCATGACTTGTCATAATATCCGTTTTTTGTAATTCACGCTACCCAAGGTTGCTGCTGTGGTCTATTCATCTTGGTTAGGCATAGTGAGCAGACACATCCAATTTACCACTTTGATATTCTGGAGCTTCCACACCATTGACTATCCAGCTTGAAAAGGAGTTATATCAAATCCGGATGATTACACATAGTATAATAGTCTGAGTGGATTTAGTTACA
>CAXTNZ010000422.1:0-2529 GCA_964245695.1 uncultured bacterium
GAGTGGGGGATGGGGGAGGAGCGACTAAGATATTGTGAATATTATTAAAGTATCTTTGTGGGATAGCTTTTCCGTAGCGCTAATGTTGCAGTTTGAAGTTATTTATAAATATGTATCTCTGGATAGGAAACTTGGGTTATGAAGGTTAGCTTGCAGCCCTCGCTAAATGATGCTAGTTTGGACGCGAATCAACTTAACAGTCAACGTCAGTTGTCAATTTCGGTTTCTGCGCTCGGCGAATATCTGGATCGCAATGTCCCACTGAATTTATGCTTAATTTTAGACCATAGTGGTTCTATGAGTGGGCGACCGCTAGAAACTGTCAAAAAAGCGGCAATTGGTTTGGTTGATAGACTCAAAAAAGGCGATCGCCTCAGTATTGTAGTTTTCGATCACCGTGCTAAGGTCTTAGTCCCCAATCAAATTATCGAAGACCCAGAACGCATCAAACAGCAAATTAACCGTCTTTCAGCGGATGGTGGGACGGCGATTGATGAAGGTTTGCGTTTGGGGATTGAGGAATTGGCGAAGGGAAAAAAAGAAACTATTTCCCAAGCTTTTCTCTTAACCGATGGCGAAAATGAACACGGTGATAACAACCGCTGTTTGAAATTTGCCCAATTGGCTGCTAGCTACAATTTGACTTTAAACACTTTGGGATTTGGCGACAATTGGAACCAGGATGTCCTGGAAAACATTGCTGATGCTGGTTTGGGTACTTTGTCTTACATTCAACAACCTGAACGGGCGGTTGAAGAATTTAGTCGCCTTTTTACCCGGATGCAAACGGTGGGATTGACGAATGCTTATCTGCTATTCTCCCTTGTGCCCAAAGTGCGGTTAGCAGAACTAAAACCGATCGCCCAAGTTGCGCCAGATACAATTGAGTTACCTGTGCAACACGAAGCTGATGGACGCTTGGCGGTGCGTTTGGGTGACTTGATGAAGGATGTGGAACGAGTGATTTTGGCGAATATTTATCTGGGACAATTGCCAGAAGGTAAACAAGCGATCGCCAATTTGCAAGTCCGCTACGATGATCCCACCGACAACCAGACAGGTTTATATTCACCAAACATCCCTGTTTATGCAGATGTGGTTCGCGCTTACCAACCCGTTAACGATTCCCAGGTGCAGCAACATATCTTAGCATTAGCTAAGTATCGGCAAACTCAGTTGGCGGAGACAAAATTGCAACAAGGCGATCGCGCTGGTGCAGCAACAATGCTGCAAACTGCTGCCAAAACCGCTTTGCAAATGGGAGATACAGGTGCGGCGACGGTGTTGCAAACTTCCGCTACTTGTCTGCAATCAGGACAAGAATTATCGGAAAGCGATCGCAAGAAAACCAGGATTGTCTCGAAAACAGTTTTGCAGGATTCTTAGTAGCTAGGGTGGGCATCTTGCCTGCCCTACTGATTCAAATGTAGAAAAGAAAGAATATACTTCTTGTAGAACTCATAATTTATTATTTGGAACCACAGATGAACCACTCTTATTTACACAGATAATTAATCTGTGTTCCATGATTGTAAATAAGAGTGGTTTAATTTCACAAACATCGAATTTTGCAGTCTTGAATTATGAAAACTACTGGAATTCATCACATAGCGATTATTTGTTCTGATTACGAACGCTCGAAGAAGTTTTATGTCGAAGTTTTAGGTTTTTCGATTATTAAAGAGACTTTTCGCGCTCTGAGAAATTCTTATAAGTTAGATTTAAGAGTAGCAGATACTCAGCAAATAGAGTTATTTTCTTTTGCTAATCCTCCTGAACGCGTTAATAAACCTGAAGCTTGCGGTTTAAGGCATCTTGCTTTTCAAGTCGATGATATAGAGTCAACTGTTTTTGATTTAAAGGCTAAAGGTGTAGAGGTTGAAGATATCAGAATTGATGAAATTACAGGGAAGCGATTTACTTTCTTTCAAGACCCAGATAATTTGCCATTAGAGATTTATGAGCGTTAAGCTTCAATATGATAATAAGAGAATACAGATTATCTGAGACTCAAGCAATAATGAAACTGTTTTATGATACAGTTCATGAAATCAATATTCAAGATTACACTCAACAACAAGTAAATGCTTGGGCGCCGGAAAGTATGGATTACGAAGTTTGGCACAAAAGGTTACAAGTTAAGCTTCCCTATATTGCTGAAAATAATGGTGAGATAGTTGGGTTTGGAGAATTAGATCCGGATGGTCATATTGATTGTTTTTATTGTCATAGCAAGTACCAAAAAATGGGTATTGGTTCAAAACTCTTAAGTCATATAGAAAATATTGCAAAATTACAAGGAATTAAACGGCTATATACAGAAGCGAGTATTACTGCAAAGTTATTTTTTCAAAGTAAGGGATTTAGCATAGTTAAGGAACAGCAAGTAGAACTGCGGAGAGTTTTATTTCAAAACTATGTAATGGAAAAATATCTGTGATTTTATACAGATAAAATATAAATTCAGTGATACGTAGTTCAACTTGAAAAAACATAAAACCGACCTAACCCCCCTCTCCCCCCTATCCC
>CAXTNZ010000423.1:0-2494 GCA_964245695.1 uncultured bacterium
GAACTAGGCACAATACTGGCGAAACCCACACAGGAACTAGGTACAATACTGGCGAAACCCAGAGAAGAAGTACCGCCCTCAGTAGAACGACAGCCACCGCTACCGCCAGAAAAGCCTGTGGCTCAGTTTAAACCCATAGGCTACCTAAGGGGTTATGTCGGATTTTTTGAAACAAATAATATTTTTTCCTCAGAAGTTGACCCGATAGAAGACGGTTTGATTTTTTCAGGACTGACTCTAGCCACTGCACCTATAGCTTTGGGACCTAAAACTTATTTAAACGCGGGAATTGATGGCAACCTGATTTTTTACATAGATCAATCAAAATACAATTACAACCAGGTAAGATTCAACCTGAGTATTTATCAGCAGCTATCACGGCGCATGTACGGAGAACTCGGTTTGAGCAATCAACAATTGTTTTATGCTAAAAACGGCGACTTCTTTTCAGCAGGCGATCGCTTTTTGAATGAGAATTCCGTGCGTCTGTCTTTGGGACGGCGAGACCCCCTGACTCAAAGGTTGATGCTAGATAGCTTCTACGAATTGCGTCTGAGTTTTGCTGACCCAGAAAGTCGTAGTCGGGTAATCAATTCCTTGTGGGTTTCTTTAAACTACTACTGGTTAAGATCCCTCCAGGTTGGTCTTGACTACCAGTTTAATTTGTCAGACTTTACCCAGCGTCAACGAGAAGACCAATATCATCGGTTATACGCTCACTTAACTTACGGAATATCTGACAACACCAATATCAGCTTGCAGGGTGGTATGACCTTTGGTGATTCTACCGACCGAAATATTAACTTTGATGGCTGGTTCTTTAGTGTTAATTACAATTGGGAATTAGGTCAGTTTTAAATTTTGTCAATTGTCATTAGCACTCAGACAAATGACAAATGACAATTGACTAATAACTAATCCAGTCGCTCCAGCTACCAGCATAAAGTTTAGCGCCTTTAATACCAGCTAGTTCCAAAGACAGTAAATTTACGCAAGCGGTAACGCCAGAACCGCAATACACGAAAATTTCCTCTGCTTTTTCTAGCTTTGAAAAGCGCTGGCTTTGCTCTTGTGGCGAAAGCAGGTAACCTGAAGAGTCTGTTACTTCTTGCCACGGATAGTTAACTGCACCCTTGATATGTCCGGCAATTTTATCAATTGGTTCTCGTTCGCCAGAAAAGCGATCGCTTTCCCGTGAATCCACTAAAACTACTTCCGGGGAATCTTTCCGGGTTTTCACTTCCTCCCTATCCACCACCATCTGTGTTTGTAGCTGCGGAACGAAGGTTGCTATCTGGGGTTCGGGAATGATATCTGTGACAGGATACCCAGCTTTTTGCCATCCAGCAAAGCCTCCTGTTAGCACAGCTACTTGCTCATGTCCTAAATAGCGTAAAAGCCACCACAAACGAGCCGCAAAGGCAACGCGGGAATCATCGTAAGCTACAACCAGAGTGGAAGGGGAATTCACCCCAATTGCTGATAACTTGTTCGCTAAATCAGTGGGGTTAGGTAAAGGATGTCTTCCTCCATGTTCTCCCACAGGACTGGAAAGATCCTGGTTCAAGTCTAGATAGTAAGCTTTACTTATGTGACTCGCTTGATATTGCTGTTGTCCTAATATTGGATCGGCAAGCGAAAAACGACAATCGACAATGACGACTTGCGGATCGTCAAGGTGTTCAAATAGCCATTCGGCAGAAACAACAAATTTGGTATTAGTCATTGGTCAAGAGTCAAGAGTCAAGAGTCAAGAGTCAAGAGTCATTAGTTATTATCAGTTTTATTTGCACAATGTCGAACTTAGAGAATTTTACACCTCAGTTAACAGCAGACGGCTCCTTCACTTTCACTTCCAAAGAGTTTGGCGAGTCCTTTCACAGCCATTATGGAGCGCGTCAGGAGAGTTTTTTCAAGTTTGCCAGTCCTACGCAACTAGCTTTGAAAGCCAACAAACCAGTGTTGCGCTTATTAGATGTTTGTTATGGGTTAGGATACAACACCTCAGCTGCTTTGCAGACAATTTGGGCTGTTAATCCGAGTTGTTGTGTGGAAGTAATTGCTTTAGAACTGAATGCATCTGTACCACAAGCGGCGATCGCTCATCACTTATTCGACAACTGGAGTTACGAATATACGGAAATTTTGACACAGCTAGCTAGTGAGCATCAAGTGCTTCAAAACCGATTGACGGCGAGGCTACTAATTGGCGACGCTAGAAGCACAATTAAGCAAGTATATCAGTCAGGTTTTTGGGCGGATGCAATTTTTCTCGATCCTTTTTCACCGCCTCAATGTCCTCAATTGTGGACAATTGAATTTATTAAACAAGTATCTATGTGTTTACACGTAGATGGATTACTAGCTACTTATTCCTGCGCTGCGGCTGTACGCACAGCACTTTTGGCAGCGGGTTTACAGATAGGTTCCACACCCCCAGTGGGAAGGCGATCGCCTGGTACTGTCGCAGCGCATATAAGAGGAGGGGGAGAAG
>CAXTNZ010000424.1:0-2472 GCA_964245695.1 uncultured bacterium
ATTATATATATTTCAATTTTTTGGCAGCTTTGTGAGCGCTAATTCAAGCATGAGCAAATATTCTCTTTACATGTTTGTATCTATCAGGAGAAATATGAGCGATGAAGCGCTTATGTACAAAAGTATTGAATTAGGCGGATACGTAGATTTCTCTTGTGGACACTTAAACAAATTTGATATTAAACTAGAAAACAGAAAATTTTGCTATAAAATTATACAATAGTAGTTACGTAGGATTCTCCAGCTACAGCATATATGATTTTTACATCTTTTTTTGCTTGTAGCATAAATGCAAGTTATCTCTGACCGATTGGGATAATTGAGAAATCGACTGTTACTGTTTGCTTATATGGCATTTGCTATATAAAATAAGCTGAAAGTTTTAAATTCAGTCGATGAGAAGCTTACTCATTTTTCTACAGCATCTACTAAATATTTTCTATGTTGCTATCCTATCCGGAACGCAAATTTTTTAAGTAACAATGTACAATCAACTCCGTCAAACAGTTAAAGAGCTTGTCAACAACATCCGTTATCCAAAGCGTATCCTGGTTGTCCGACAAAGCGATCACCAGTCTACATACAACGACTACTTTCTTTATTGGGTCAGTCAACATTGTCCGGAAGCGGCAAATCTGTTTGAACTTTATTATCTCCCGTGTCAAATTACTAATTGGGATCGCTACGCTTTATTTTTACCTTGGCTGCAAGACCCCCTGAAAGAACGATTTCCTCATATTTATGACTATGCCAAAAAATTAGAAACACAGTCGGGGAAATACAACATTCCTATTATTAATCCCATTGATAAACTTTCAAACTCAATTAAATCAGTTGCAGCACGAACAATTCGCAGTGTAGGGATTCGCACGGCTGAGACAGTGCCAATTACCGACCCTGAGGAGTTCAAAAAAACACTAGGAGGATTGTCAACTCCCTTCTTTATCCGTGAAGACTGGGTGCATGGTAGCAAAACATATTTTATACAATATCCTGAGGAACTGCAAAACGTTCCTTTTGAGAAATTGATTGCCCCAATAGCAGTAGAATTTATTGATACCAAGGGAGAGGATGGTCTGTATTGGAAGTATCGCTACTTTGCGATGGGCGATGAAGGAATTCCAGGTTCTTTAATGGTTTCTGAGGCTTGGGAGGTACGCGACAAGAACCGCGTCATCAACGAAGCAATCATAGCTGAGGAGATTGCTTATTTCAGTGGCGAAGACCCCAATCATCAACAATTGCAGCAGGCACGCAAGGCATTAGGTTTCGATTACATGGCTTTTGATTACAGCTATGACGCACAGGGAAACATGGTAGTTTGGGAACCTAATCCTTTCGCAGTTATCGGGAATCCAAAACAATCATATCAAATACCGTCAATTAATCGCATACATACAGCACTGCTCAAGTTTTATCTAGAGCGTGCCAACATCTCAATCACAATACCGACTATTGCCGCCAAATAATAGAGTATTTATACACATCTATTGGGCAATAGCCGAGGGCTTTTTGGTGGATCAACGAATTCTCAATCTATAATGAACCTGTTACTGGTGAGAAACCAGTAACAATCAGGACATTCTCAATCATAAGATTTGACCAATGACTCCACTTGTCTCTATAGTTGTCACCTGTTTTAACCAAGCGAGCTACCTAGAGCGCTCAGTTAAAAGCGTCATAGCCCAAACATTCACTGAGCTTGAATGCATTATCGTAGATGATGGCTCTACTGATAATACTCAAGAGGTAGTTCAAGATTTACTTAGTTTAGATCCACGAGTCAGTTACTTCTATAAAGAAAATGGTGGAGTATCCTCGGCTCGTAACTTTGGCTTTAAACAGGCAAAAGGCAAGTGGATTCAATTTTTAGATGGAGATGATTGGATACACGAAGATAAAATTAGATTTCAATTAAGCCATTTAAATGAGTCAGAGGGGGAAGATACTGTATTTTATACAGATTATGAACGGGTCTTTATAGACCAGGAAGAAAATATTACGAATAGGGTAGAAAATATAGTGGGTTCGTTGACAAGAAAGGAATTGATTCAGCGATTACTCATCCCTGACTTTTTAGCTGATTCTCCATTTCCTTTGCTCCAGCAATGCTTACTGATGAATAGAAGTATTTTCCAGAAAAAAACTTTTGATGAGCGGCTTAAGGCTCTCCAAGATAGAGATTTTACATTGGATCTGCTCATTGCCGGTGTGAATTTTGTCTACACTCCTATTGTGGGAGCATTTTATACAAAACACCAGTCAAATAGAACTAATAATTGGTCTTATATGAAAAATTATTATATCATTTTATACGAGACGGTTTGCGGTAAGCACCAAGAGTTAATTCCCTTATCTCAATTAGGTATTAATTTTTTAATTAAAGAAGCGATTAGAGAAAAGGAAGAAAATAACTTTTATAGATTGATTAAAATGGTAAATTTTCCTTTTTATTTATTAAATAACAAAATC
>CAXTNZ010000425.1:0-2236 GCA_964245695.1 uncultured bacterium
CGGTCTCGATATTAAGGTACGAAAATTGTTATTTTTAGGACTTACGCACACTATACGAAAAACAAGCGCGTTCTAGTCTTTGGAGATCGGAACCTACCCCCCGATGCGTTGGGGGGCTTTGCGTAAGTCCTGATGTTAAAAGCAATATAATAGTAACGATATATAATGACACGAGAAATTACAGATAATGGAGTAACTTGGTCATGCGTTCAAGCATACTCTGGTCTTTCTGGCGATGACGAAAAGCTAAAAGCAGCAGCCCAAGTAGACGAGAAAGGCGATAAATATTGGGTTGTTTGTACTCCAAGCGGTGCAGCTAAATCGGTGCGGCTTGAACTAGATAATAATTGGTCCGAGGCTTTAAGCGATGAAGAGTTGCTCGATCAAATTAAACAGCGACTTGAAGAGTAGCATAAAATGCGAAAAAATAAACTTTTTTAATAGCCTATGCCTGTAAGAGACTTTTGGACTATTACTTTGGCAATATTTGTATGTATTACTACTACTTACATAGGTTATCGTACTCTTGAATGGGTACTAACCAATGCTGGCTTCATGCACAGCATATCATTCGGGTCACATCAGAGAGCAATTGAGAGCGTCCAATGGGTACTAAGCTAGTAGAAATTTTAGAACCAATCGCTGCATGGTTTCGCAGCCTAAATATTCCCGAACCGATTGTACGTTGGGGACATCCAGCAATAATGGCTATTGTCATATTTGTTTTGGGTAGCTATGTTGCATATGCGGGTTGGGTGCGATTCGTTGCTTAGTGGCGCGACCTGAAAGGGTCGTTTAGTATGGGAAGCCCACTTCCCTAGAGGATTCATACCCTTTACCCCTACGTAAAAGACTAACATTAGTCCGGTCACATCCTCATTAAGTAATTAAAAGGATGGAGTGCAGACCACGAAAGTAACCCAAACTGACAGCCTAAGTTGGTTAGGGAGCAAAGGGGAGTTTTCCAATGGTGAACGTAAGTAAAGTATTGCTTAAACTGCGTTATACGAAAATGTGCCAAATAAGGCTGATAGGCACTGACCAAAAAGGTGAATGGGTGGATTGACGGCTCACTTATCTGTCAACCGTATGAACAAAAATCCCATCGCAGGATAGATACCACCTAAAGGAAAACAGACAACTAAACGGTACAACAGGGTAAGTCCCACAGAGTCTACAAGGGGTCGAATACTTGTAGTAAGTCCGAGGCAACAAAGACCGAAATCTCTGGTGGATAAAGGATGGAGTAAAAAGCGAATGTTAATTTTTAATGAATTAAATAGAGGTTCCAAATTTGCCTCTGACCGAAAGGAATAGCAGACTTACTCAGGGTCTTATACGAAAGACCAAATGTTAAAGAAACTAAATCCGAGGACAAGTTAGATGCAGACAGTAATGTCTACAAACGGACTAAAGAGACAATTAGAAGATTGGAGCCACATTAAGTGGAAGAAAATCAACAAAATTGTTAGGAATCTACGACAAAGAATCTTTCGTGCTAGAAAACTTAGTAACTACAAAACTCTTAGGAGTTTACAAAAGCTAATACAAAGAAGCTACGCAAACTTACTTTTATCTGTTCGACGCATCACTCAAACCAATAATGGAAAAGCAACGGCAGGAATTGATAAAGAAATTATCAATACCCCTGAGCAAAGAGTGGTTCTGGTAAATAACTGGAGCGGAGGAAATCAAAAACCCACAAAAAGAGTTGAGATACCCAAAGCTAACGGAAAGAAACGACCGCTCGGAATTCCAACCGTGCGTGACAGAATTGAACAGGCAGTAATAATGAACTCACTGGAACCTGAATGGGAAGCAGTGTTTGAACCCAATTCTTATGGGTTTAGGCAAGGTCGAAGCTGTCAAGATGCAATTGAACAAATATTCAACCAAACATCAAGATGGCATGACTTCGTTCTAGAAGCTGATATTCAAGGATTTTTTGACAACATTGCTCATGAATCTATCCTTAATAGGATTAGCAACTTCCCTAAAAGAAATCTAATCGAAGGATGGTTAAAAGCTGGATTTTTATTTGGAGGGAAAATAAACCCAACAAATAAAGGCACACCACAAGGTGGGGTGATTTCACCGCTACTTGCCAATATTGGATTGCATGGTTTGGAAACATACATAAAATCCACAAACTCCAAACTTGGGGTGGTACGCTATGCGGATGATGTGCGCCATTTAACCAGGTGCTAGACTCCTCTCACAGAGAGGAGAGGTTAGG